>DQTU01000300.1 GCA_015662615.1 Campylobacterales bacterium
GAAGAGGTTAGAGAAAGACTTTATGCTCTTAAACTTATCGGTGTAAAAGATGGCATAGGTTACGGCAATATCAGCGAGAGATTGGGTAAAAATAGCTTTGTTATCACAGGCACACAAACTGGGGATTTACATGCATTATCTGCTCAACATTATTCACTAATTGAAGCCTATAATGATGAAAAGTTTTTTCTCAAATCAAGCGGAGCGATAAAACCAAGTAGTGAAGCTTTGACGCATGGAACAATTTACAATTTAAGTCCTGAGATTGGAGCGGTTATCCATATACACTCAAAAATATTATGGGATTTTATGCTCAATGAAAATTATAAGAAAACTGAAAATGTACCTTATGGCTCAACAGAGATGATTGAAGAAGTAAAAAGAATTTATAAAGATGATAATCCTCTAAAGAACCCCAAGTTTGTTATGAGTGGTCACGAAGAGGGAATTATCTCTTTTGGTAAAACTCTAAAAGAGGCAGAACTTGCTCTCTTAAAGATTATAGCCCGAAAAAATTCTTGATATAAGCTATCTCTGACTCATTTTGAAGTGTAATTGTCTTAACAGTTTTATTATCATCCCCTAAAACTGTAAGGGAATTACCATCAAGTTTTAGATGTGTTTTTCCCCAAAGTTTTTCCAATGCATCTAGTCTATGAAAGATTTGACTCGCTGGTGGTTTCTCTTTTATATCATTTTTGGTACTAAGAATCGTTAATCCACCAAATCGTTTCTCTAAGCTATAAGGTATAAACTCTTGTAACTCGGTATAAACTCTACTGTTTTTAGCTTCTGGCTTACTCTCTTGATAAGATTGATAGAAAAAAAACAGAAGACCAGCTGCCAGGGCAATTGGTAATAAAATTTTCAACATATCAGCTCCTTACAGATTTAACAAATCAAAAAGATTGAGTTTGAATTGTTTCCATGTTAAGATTTTCTTTCCACCATTTTCTTTCATATAATTTTCAGCATCTTTTTCATATTGAAAGGGAACTAAATCATCGCCCTTAGGACTCATGATGTGAGCACCAAAAACATAAAATGCTTTTTTTGCATCGATAACTTTCAAATTATTAAAATCTTGAACTCTAAGTGCTTTGAAAATTGCAGCCCTCTCTTCTGGTTTTGGAGCTTTGAGTCCCAAATCATCCCATTTATCATTTTTATAATAAAAAAGCATCATACATTTTACAGATGCAAAGTGAAGTTTTTTATCATTGCTAAGCTCAATTTCTGTCATCCACTTTGGATTTTTAGACGGTAGCATCCCGCATATCAAATCTCTCTCTTTTTTATCGGCAACCATGCCCTCAGCTTGTACACTAATTGCAAATACAATAGTCATTATAATCGTTAAAAATATCTTCATTACAGTAAATCCCTCTTTTTAAATAGATTGTATCCCAAAATAGCAAACAATGTCCCTAATACTACTGGATAAATGATTGAAAAAACCATAAACATATTTTTCCCAAAAGCATCCAAGATATAGTAGGCTGTTGGTCCGATAACAGTTAACTCTGGGTCAAACAGTGAAATTGCCCCAATCCTAAAAGTCTCTAGCGGATTTGCCAATGCAAAAAAGATAATGACTTGCTCATCTACATTACTCTGCATCATAACACCAATAAGTATGATATCGATAAACGCCAACAAAATAATCCAAACAAAAAATGCCGTTCCCAAAGCAATATCTTGGGATTTAACCAGTGTTGAGATAAAAAATGCAATTCCTAAAAATACCCAAGTAAGAGCAAAAAGAAGTGCAGAATATAAGATAAGCATCTCCCATGGCACAGCCGCACCTTTAATCATACCCCAAATTACACCAAGAATCATCGCAACAAATACAGGGAAAAAGACAGTTACAAAACGCCCTAATATCTTACCCCAATAATAGCTCTTTAATGAGATAGGAAATGAGAGCATATACTCCAAAACATGACTCTCTCTATCTCCAGCTATGGAACGAACAGTTGTAATCAAGATAAAAATAGGGAGTATAACTATCGTAACTTGGATGTAAACTAAAAGAAGTCGTGAAAGACCTGAAAATCCCATAACAACAGACTGCGTAACACCCGTAAGAAAAAAGAGTGCTATAAGTCCGCCAAAAACAAGACTATAAATATAAAACCACTTTGCTCTAATTGACTCTTTTATATCAAGCTTTGCTACTAACCATAATTTATTCATCTACCTCTACCTTTTTTTCGCATCTCTAAAGCAATTGACCTTTTCGCCATCTCATCATAACCTATAACTTCCTCACCTTTTGGTTCACTCCCAGCTTCGTGAGCCGCAAAACCAAATGCCATTGGTGTGATACTAATCGTACTCCACTTGGCTTCTCTAGCATTTACCCATTTACCAGTTTTTACATCAGTAACCCAAATGATAGCTTTGTCAGCCCACTCTATCTCATCTTCTACAAACCAAAGCACAACAGTTACTTTGTCCCCTTTATTGACAGTGATTCTCTCAGGATTAATGTGAGATCTAACCAATGTGGCAAAAATAGTTACATTGTTAC
>DQTU01000060.1 GCA_015662615.1 Campylobacterales bacterium
AGCATTAACAGTAGCGCTTTTTGCTATAGTTTATGGTGCATATAATCTATCACATAGCAATAAACTAAAAATATTTAATTGCAAAATGTAAATATGCCAGTCAACTTTTGGGTGAAGCTAAAGCTGTTACTTTCTATCTTCTCTTAAATATAGGGTTTATGGTCGAAAAATATTTGTGTAGAAAGCTATGGTTAAAGCAATACTACCTCTAAAAAAACTAAAATTTTATTTACCAATAATAAAATTATCATAAAATAATACAAATAATTTAAAAATATAACAAAAAGTTTAATTATTTAAATAAATTATGCTTTTTTCTAAGTTAAAAAAAGATATCCTTTAATTATATATTTAATAAAAGGTTGGATTAAATTTTGAAATTATTAATGATATCACTTTTTTGTCTATTCTCAACGCTTAATGCAAATGATGAAGCGATGGAATTTGATAATGTCCAAGAGCTGCTAGAGTGGCACAGTCAACAGCCAGAAAATCAGAATACAGATCAAGAGTATTTTGAAGATGATGATATGGTCATCATAAAATTAGAGAATAATCAAATAGTTGATACAGTTCTACATGAATCGTCAATTGAGTCTTTACCCGATGCTACGGTCATAGAGATAGAGCAAGATAACGAACTAGATCAAAGTATACTTCATGAAGACAATGTAAAAAACATTGAGTCTTTACCCTTTGCAACCATTGTAAAAGAGGAACAGAGTGTTGCTGTTCAAACATCTACTATTGAGACAGTAGTAGAAAAAGTAGATAGTCCAAGCATAATTACAAAAACAGAAAAGCAAAATGAAAGTCAGCCTATAACCATTATCAAATATGCTGAAACTTCATCGTCTGAAGTGTGTCGCACGGCAACAAAAGAGGAGATGGATTTTTGGAGGCTGTTGGATCAGGCGATGATCAAATCTACTGCTGTGATTTTGAAAAAACATGATATTCAAATCACCCAAAAAAATATGGATATTGTCAGAAGTGAATATTATCCAAGTATCTCTCTTGGATATTCTGGTGAGTATTACCATGGATATAGCAGAGATGGTTCAAGTATTGGCGGTTCTTTTTATCCTGGTATCTCGCAGTATAGAGATTCTCTTGATTTGAGTTTGCAACATGAGCTTTATCGCTTTGGTGCGACGGATTTGAAAATGCAAATGAGTGAAAAAGATATAGAAATCGTAAAAAGTGAATTAGCACTTGCACAGCAGGATGTATCTAAGGAGTTATTATTGTATTTCATGGAGGTTGTTAAGTCTCAGGAAAATTTAAAATTTAAAGATGATATGCGGATGGTACAAGATAGAATCTTACAAAAAAAATGGAGACTTTTTGAATCAGGTCAAATTTCAAAAACTCTGATTTTAAGAGATAAATTGTCTCTTGTCTCTTTGGAAAAAGATATCTTAAAACATAAGATGAATTATATTGACTTTGTAAAAAAAATTCAGATATTAACAAATATTGAGATGGATCCTGCCTTGACCAAGTTTGCGATACCTACACCTAAGAACAGAGAGATAGTTTCTTTTGATCAGAGTGCAGTTGCGAAAAATTTAAAACTGAAATTAGAGAAAAAATTGCAAGAGTTGGAATTGATTAAAAAAGATTATAAACCGACAATCTATGCCAATAGTGCCTATCGTTTTTATGGAGCTGATGATGATAGCTTCACTCAAACAATAGAAAATTTGGAAAAAAATAGTTGGGATGTGGGTGTTAGTCTGAGATGGGAACTTTTTAGTGGTTTTAAAACAGATAGCACAATAGAAAGGGCTAAGATTGAAGTACAAAAATTGGTTGAGCAGTATAGATTGGCAAAAGTTGATTTTGAATCAAGAAAAATGAAAAGAGCGTTACTAAAAGAGGCAATTGATAAGATATTGAGAGTAGAAGCCGAGATATTGGATCAGACTTGTCAGCAAGAAGATATAATGGTTAGATTAGAGAGTGCTGGTCAGATAAGCTCAATTGAGCTTGATAGCATTGAGTTAAACAAGATTAGAAGTCAACTTGATTTTAGACTAGGTGTTATAGATCGTGTTTATGAGACAATTTCAGACGAATTGATAATTTAAAGTTTATGGAAGTGGTGCTTTAGCTCCATTAGGGTGAAGCTAAAGCACCACTTCCAGAGTAATTGGAAAGAATAAAAAAGGATTTTGATGCATACAGCATTAGTAGCATTGGAGATTGCAGGAAATCTCAATCGTATCAATATTGACAGTAGAGGTATTGCCAAAGAGTTTGCTTTAGAGGATGAAAAAGAGCCTACTATGCAGGAGCTTGCTCGTATTGCAAAAAAACAGAGCTTTAGGGTTTCTATTAAAAAACTCTCTATCGAAAAATTAGTTGAAAATTATCCAATGCCTATCATCTGTCTAATGAAAGATGGATCATACAGCACGATAGTAAGAGCAGCTAAAAATAAAGAAGAGTTACTTGTTTATGATCCAAAAGAGAGTAAAGCCTTACCTATAAGTTATGATGATTTTGATAAGGATTTTGCACATCAAAGTCTTGTCTTAAAGCATCGTATGTTTTCAGAAGAGATCAAATTTGGTTTTGGTTGGTTTATCAATGAAATAATGCACTATAAAA
>DQTU01000145.1 GCA_015662615.1 Campylobacterales bacterium
ATATTGCTTCTCTAACGCAGCTTTTCTCTCTTCAAGCTTTGCAGCCGCACTCTCTTTTGCAGCAGTAAGTGCTTCATCTCGAATCTTTGCGGCTTCACTTTTAGCAAGAGAAATTTTCTCATTTGCTAAAGATTTAGCAGTTTCAATTTCATCACTATTTTCATCTGAAGCTTTCAAGTCATTACGAATCGAAGCCTCTCTTTTTTCCATAAAAGCCAAAAGTGGCTTATAAAGCATATCGTTGAGTAGGTAAATAAGCGCCAAAAACAGCACCACTACGAACAAAAACAATCCTAAACTAAGGTCTAACATCTGCATCCTTCCATAATTTTTTTATCTCGCATTGTAAAAATTTTCGTGATTTTACCATAATAATCATAAATTAGAATTAAATTACGCCCCAAGTATGTTTAAAAGCTTAGTTACTTCATCTTCATTTTTAAAATTTATAACCAATTTATTAGCACTTTTTTTAGAGTTAAATCCCAAATCATTAAGCTTTTCAACAATACTTTTAATATTTTCTATCTCTTTGTGCTCTTTTGGGATAGGCGTAGTATCATCAGGTCTGCTTTTGATACTTTTGATCAAATCTTCACTATCACGAACACTTAACTTTTGTCCTACTATCGTATCTGCAATCATTACTTCCGTTTTTTCATCCAAACCGACAAGCACTTTCGCATGACCTTGTGTAATTTTACCCATGTTTAAAAGATCTTGTGTATAAGAAGTAAGCGAAAGCAATCTAAGTGTATTGGTGATTTGTGATCTACTTTTATGAATTATATCACTAAGCTCTTCTTGGGTAATAGTATATTCGTCTATTAACTCTTTATAAGATTGTGCAAGTTCCAATGGTGTGAGATTTTCTCTTTGAATATTTTCAATCAGTGCAAGTTCACGAAGGTTTTTTGACTCATAATTTGTAACAATTGCTTCTATTTTAGTTCTATTTGCTAACTTTGTCGCACGAAACCTTCTCTCTCCAGCGATGATCATATAACCGTCATCTCTCTCTACCACTACGATAGGCTGTAAAAGTCCATGTTTTACAATCGAGTCAGATAACTCTTTTAATGCTGTAGGATCAAAATGTCTCCTTGGCTGATGGATATTTGGAACCAATTTATCAAGATCTATCTCTTTAACAATTGAAGAATCTTCCTCTACATCTTTTCTATATGCATCTTCAACATCTTCCAAAATGGAGCTAAGTCCACGCCCAAGTCTATTTTTTACTGCCATCTGTTCTCCTAACCAACTAATATAGTTTCTGCTAAATTTTGATACGCCTGTGAACCTATCGACTTTACATCATAAAGGATAATTGGTCTTCCAAAACTAGGAGATTCTGCCAACTTCACATTTCTAGGAATCACAATATAAGATGAAGACTTTTGATTTTTAAAAAGTTTACTTTGAAAGTGCTGCTTAAGATCCGAAAAAACTTGTTTGGAAAGATTGTTTTGTGCAGTATACATGGTAGGGAGAAACCCTTTGATATTCAACTTTGGATTGATTGTCTTTTTGATAAGTTTTACTGTGTTTAAAAGTTGCGCCAACCCCTCAAGAGCGTAAAATTCACATTGAATAGGAATGATAACAGAATTAGCAGCACTAAGTCCATTTATCGTAATTGGTCCAAGCGCTGGAGGAGAATCCAAGATGACATAATCATACTCATCTTTTATTTCATAAAGTTTCTCCTTCAAAACAAGTTCTTTACCTTTGTTATCGTTATCATAAAAATCTTTTTCAACGCCTATCAGCCCTATATTTGCTGGAGCGATATCAAGCAGATCTATCTCTGTTTTAAGGATAATATCACTCATCTTTTTACGACCGATAAGAACATGGTAGATATTGAACTCAAAATCGCTTCTTGCAAATCCAAGTCCAGTTGTGGCATTTGCCTGAGGGTCTATATCGACAAGCAATACTCTCTTTTCGGCAACAGCCAATGACGCTGCAAGGTTGACAGCAGTAGTTGTTTTACCAACACCACCTTTTTGATTTGCAATCGCTATTATTTCACTCATCTTAAACTATATACCTCTCTTCCATTTAACTCAATTGAACCATCTTTTAGGAGTTTTGCGTCCTTTAGAGAAACCTTCTCTTTGCGTATCTCATCGTAGTATAAAAAACGCTGTGATTTACTAAATTCTACCTTATATTTTCTAAATATCTTCTTCCATAAAATATCTTCTTTTAGTTTTAAAAAAAAGGATTCAATTAGTAAAATTTTATCTATATTTATATCAATTATCTGAAAATTTTCGGGTGAACTTTTTAGATTAATTCCCATAGAACAGACTACTATATCGTCTTTTAAAGCTTTTGTGATGGTTCCACCAATCTTTTTATCACCCAGATAAAAATCATTTGGCCACTTAAGAAATAGATTTGAACCAAACTCAGACAGCGTCTCTTTCATAAGATATGAGAAGTAAATGGAGAGAGAGTTTTTGGGAAGATCTGCAGGTAATTTATCACCTTTAAGTGCAAATGACAAAAAAAGATTTCCATCCCCTCCTTGCCAGCTATTATCTCGACTTCCTACTCCAGAAGTTTGAATATCAGCACTTAAAGCTAAGGGAGCTTTAAATATGCCACTTTGAATTCCTTCTACTAATACTTTATGAGTAGAAGTAGTCTCTTTAAGATAAGTTATCTCCAATTCCAAGCCTTTTCCCTCTGATATAATCAACCACAGACATCTCTTTTTTTGATGGTGGTTGCACCCTTGTGACTTTTAACGAACCAACTTGACAGCCCAAAACAATACTATCATCGGAAATAGCTAATATCTTACCAATGTTATGTGAGCTTTTAGTATCTTCCATTGAAATCTCTTTTAACTTCAAGCCGCTCTCTAAAAAAACACCAGGCCAAAAGATAAATGCACGAAACTTCGCTTCACAGCTTTTTGCATCTATCAGATCCAAAAGACCATCCTCTTTACGAATCTTTTTTGAGTAACTCGCTTCACTTCCACTCTGTTCTATCGGTTTTATATTCTCAAAGTTTTTAAGGGTATCGATTGTCAAAGTAGCTGCATGGATTGCTAACTGTTCAAACAACTCCGAAGCATTTAACTTCTCAATATTTAAAAATGAAAAACCAAGGATATCTCCCGTATCTAGTCCCACATCCATCAGCATGGAAGTCACACCAGAATACTTCTCTTGGCTCTTTATAGCATCTTGTATCGGACTAGCCCCACGATAAGCTGGAAGGATAGAGGCATGAAGATTGATACAAGGGGCTAGGTCGAGTATGGACTTTGGCAATATCTGTCCATACGCAGCAACAATGATAAAATCAGCACTGAAACTTTTGATCATTTGTAATGCTTCTTCACTCTTAAGTGTTGTGGGTTGATAAACTTCCATCTCTATACTATTTTCTATCAGATATTTTTTCGTATCAGGCGGTGTTAAAATCTGCTTTCTACCTACTGGTTTATCAGGCTGAGTTACAAGCCCCACAACTTCAATTTCACTATCTTGAAGCAATGTTTTTAAAATTTCCGTTGCATAAGAGGGTGTCCCCATGAACAATACTCTCATAAAGAAGAATCCTTAAAATGTGTCCCGTTTAAATGCACACCATCAAGCATGAAGCTTCTCACATCAGTTAAATCAAACCCACTGGCCATAAACATCTCACTATCTCTCTCTAGTAAAAATTTAGCCGCTTTGAGTTTTGTAGTAATTCCACCTGTTGCAAATGCATGGTTTGGATTGTGTGGGACATCAAGCTCTTCGTCTTGTATCTCACTTACCTCTTTTCTCATAACCGCATCATCAAACTCTCGTGGGTCTTTTGTATAAAAACCATCAATATCAGAAAGTATAACAAGCATATCGGCTTCAAAATAGTGTGCCACATGTGCTGACATCTGATCATTATCCCCAAAAACAAGCTCTGAAATATCAGTCGCATCATTTTCATTGATGATAGGAATTACACCATTTTTTAGCAAAGTATCTATCGTATTTTTAGCATTTAAAGTTCGTTTTCTCGAATCAAAATCAGAAGCCCCAAGAAGTATCTGTGCAATCTGAATTTCGTAAGCACTGAATTTTTTTCCATAAACACTCATAAGATAGGGTTGTCCAACGGCGGCTATAGCTTGTCTATTTCCTAAAACTGATTTGTCAATTTTTAGTTTCGAATACCCAGCCGCAACTGCACCAGAAGAGACTAAAATAACTTCATGGTTTTTTTTCAAATCAGCCAAAAACTCAACTAAGTTTGAAATTCTATCTCGCGCTAATCTAGTCTGTTCAGTCAAGACATGACTACCGACTTTAACTACTATCCGCTTCACTTCTTACCTTTTTTACTGCATCTAAAAGAGCATATTTGAGTGGATTTATATTAAACTTGCTCATTGAAGAGATTGGTGCGATAAAGAATGGCTTAGCATGGTCATACTCCACAAATTCATCAATCTGCTGAACATAAGTTTTATACGCTTCGTCAAAATGATAAACATTAGTATGTTTTCCTCTCTCTAGGCCCACATGAGC
>DQTU01000208.1 GCA_015662615.1 Campylobacterales bacterium
AAATCTAAATCTTAAGCTTTCTTTGGCTTCTATGAGTATCAGGGGTTTTTAGAGGTGCCCTTAAATAGTTGTAATCGTTTTGTAACCAAAAAAAGATAATATTTCTCAACAATATATATAAGGTAAATCATGGGCGCAAATGCTTTTAGAAATTTCTCATTTTTCTCTGCAACACTCTCGTTTTTCCTTCTTCTTGGTATTTTCAGCACACTATTTCTCTACTCTAAATATTCTATCTCAGAATTTGGATTAGGTTTTTTAGTCGAAAATATTTGGGAAGTTGGAGAAGATGATGAAGGTGGAGTTTTTGGTGGTTTAGTTCCAATTGTTGGAACTCTGTATGCAACAATGATAGCAATGGTTGTTGCAACTCCAATAGCCATGGGAATTGCAATCTTTTTAACAGAAGTTGCACCTGACTTTATGATAAAACCTGTTTCAGTTTCTATCGAACTCTTAGCGGCAATTCCTAGTATCATCTATGGAATGTGGGGACTTTTTTACTTTGCTCCAGTGATACAAAACTTTGTTGGTGGAAGTGGTATAGGACTTTTGACCGCTGGTTTGGTACTGGCTATCATGGTTATCCCTTTTATGTCTGCTATCTCAAAAGATGCGATGAACACTACTCCAGATATCCTCAAAGAGAGTGCTTATGCGATGGGCGCAACAAAGTTTGAAGTAGTAAAAGATATTGTTATGCCTTACTCAAAAGCGGGAATCATTGGCTCTATTATCTTAGCCCTTGGGCGTGCACTTGGTGAGACCATGGCCGTGGCATTTTTGATTGGTTCTGTTATGAGAATGCCGGGGAGTATTACTGACCCTACAACTTCTATTCCTGTAGTTTTGGCAAACAATTTTGCAGAAGCCGAAGATTTAGAACTTTCATCAATGTTCTATCTAGCACTTGTTCTGTTTGTGGTAAGTTTTATCATCATCTCAATAGCGAAATTTTACTTCTTAGGGAGAAAAAAATGAATAGATTAATCTTAAATAAAGTAGTCATGATACTTGCAACTATCTCTGCTATTGCGGGGATGGGATTTCTGTTTTGGATATTGGCAACATTAACGATGAAAGGGTTAAGTAGCCTGCATTTTTCAATGTTTTTAAATGACATGGTAGAGGGTGGATTTAGAAACCTTTTGGTGGGACAATTTACAATGGCATTTATCGCAACGGTTATTGGTGTTCCAGTTGGCATGATGGCAGGAATTTATTTGAGAGAATACAGTAACGATAATACACTAGCCTCCATCATGAGAAACCTAAGTGATGTCATGATGAGTGCACCTTCTATCGTAATTGGTGTTTTTGTTTATGCTATTTTAGTTGACCCAGTAAATCATTACAGCGGTTGGGCAGGTTCTGCGGCTCTCTCTATCATGATGATTCCTATCATCATCTCCACAACGGACAATATGCTCTCACTCGTGCCAAAAGAGTTACGAGAAGCAGGTATCGCACTTGGCGGAAGTAAACACAAAATAATTTTACAGATAGTTCTAAAAGCTGCAAAAGTAGGAATCACAACAGGAGTTTTACTAGCCTTTGCAAGAATCATCGGCGAAACAGCACCACTTCTGTTTACATCCGCAAACAATGCTTACTTCTCGATGAACATGAACGACCAATTTCCATCACTTACCGTTAGTATCTATAACCTTGCAAACTACCCTGATGCAGAGAGTAGAGATTTGGCATGGGCGGCGGCATTTGTCTTGACGATGATAGTGCTTTTTATAAACCTTACGGGGCGATATTTGACGAGGGATAAGGGGTAGTTGTAAATTATCAAACTAAACATACAGAAAAACAAAGTTCCTTTTTGTCTATAATAGACAAATTAGACAAAAGGAACAAGATATGCAAACTATAGCTTCAAGTGATTTAAAACAAAATAGTATGAAACTCCAAGATGCATTAATAGAAAAGATTTTATTGGGTTTAGTGAGATAGATATATTTGAGATGAAATCGAATTAAAGGTTTTACCTACTTCGCATCCAAAATTTAATTAGTGCATAATATAATTCAAAAACACAGCTGTAACCATTCTGTAACCAAAACAAGCTAAAATATTTTCACTACATTAAGGATAATATTTTATGGCAAAACAGATAATCATGGATATCAAAGATTTTTCTTTTAAGTACAATGGAGCAGCAAAAGCGACTTTGCAATCGGTAAATCTTCCAATCTATCACAACAAAATCACAGCGATGATAGGTCCTAGTGGTTGTGGAAAATCAACGCTTCTTCGTGTTTTAAATCGTATGCATGACTTATATCCTGGTAACGAATACAAAGGAGAGGTCAATCTTTTAAATCTTGATACGGATAAGTATGAAGATATTTTGAAACTCAAAAAAGAGAATGAGCTTATCAAACTTCGTCAACGAGTAGGGATGATTTTTCAAAAGCCGACACCATTTCCTATGAGTATATTTGATAATGTTGCTTATGGTTTAAAACTCTCAGGAATCAAAGACAAAACAGTCTTAGAAGAGAAAGTGACCAATGCTTTAAAAGATGCAGCGATTTGGGATGAGGCGAAAGATAGACTAAAAGATTCTGCGATGGGGCTAAGTGGTGGACAACAGCAAAGACTTTGTATCGCTCGTGCGGTGGCACTTCGTCCTGAGATTTTACTGTTGGATGAGCCGACTTCGGCACTTGACCCTATTTCGACTGGTGCGATTGAAGAGTTGGTAAGTGAACTTAAAAAAGAGCTCTCTATCGTTATCGTGACACACAACATGCAACAAGCGAGTCGCTTGAGTGATTTTACTGCTTTTATGTATTTGGGGGAGTTGATAGAGTATAATAAAACAGATAGGATCTTTTTAAATCCGAGCGAGAAATTGACTGAAGATTATGTAACAGGGAGATTTGGATAATGTTGGAAAATTATGAAAAAATACTAGAAAAATCAAGAAGCAGAGTTTTAGAGCTTGCAGAAGATGTCGTAAGGGCTTGTACGCTTGCATTTGATGCATGTAAAGAGGATGATTTAGAAAAGGCAACTCTCTCTCGTGCGATGCTCAAAGATGCACATGAGCGAAATAGTAAAATTGACAATGAAATTATCAAAACTTTGGCACTATTTTCTCCAGAAGCCAAAGATTTAAGAGCAGTAGTCTCTCATTTTAAAATTGCAAGTGAATTAACAAGAATTGCTGATTATATCCGTACTTATGCTAAAAATGTAAAGATGCAGATATCTGGTGAATTTGCCTTAGAAGAGTTAAAAGCAGATATTATTTCTTTTGAGCAAAGCACACTAAAATCACTGCAAGCCGCAGCAGATGCGATCAGTGCAGATACTGTGGAAGCTTTGGAAAATTTGTATAGAAAAGTAAATGTAGAAGAGAGTAAATGCAATGATATACTCTCCATACTTGAAAAAAATGCAATTCAACAAATCTGTGTCATGCCCGAAAATGCGGAAGACTTTGTAATGTTTCTTAAAAGTATGAGAAAGTTAGAACGAATTTCTGATAGAAGTGTCAATATCGTAAAGCTTACTTATTTTGCACAAAAAGGTGGGAAACTCAAACTATAATGTCTGCACATATTGTACTCATCGAAGATGAAGAGGATTTACTAGAACTTTCAGAGTATCGCTTGCAAAAAGAGGGTTATGAAGTGACGGGCTTCCTCTCGACTAAACATGTTGAAGAGCTCCTTTTAGAAGAGGATGTTGACCTTCTTATCGTTGATAGAAATCTCCCTGGAGTTGAGGGGAGTGAATTTATCAAAAAACTTCGTGAGAATGGATATAGAATTCCTGTGATTTTTGTATCTGCAAAAGATCAAGATACTCAGATAGAAGAGGGGTTTTTGAGTGGAGGGGATGATTATCTTACGAAACCTTTTAACATGAATGAGTTGGTGTTGCGAGTAAAATCCATACTTCGTCGTACAAAGAAAAGTGATGAAGGGAAACTCATATATAAAGACATTATTATGGATTTAGATGAGAGACGAGCTTTTGTAGCCGGAGAGGAAGTTTCACTTAGTAAGTTAGAGTTTGAGCTTTTAAGCTACTTCATAGAAAACAAAAACATTGTCTTAAATCGTGATCAGCTTCTTGAAGAGGTTTGGAAAAATGAAGAGTTCAAACAAGAAAAAACTGTCAATGTCACGATAAACCGCCTCAAAAAGAAGATAGATCCCAATAGAGACAAAGAGTATATTCAGCCAATTCGAGGTATCGGCTATAAATTATGTTAAGACTTGACCAACTCTATTTTCGTAACTTCTCAATTCTATTTTTTTTAACACTTTTAGTGATAGCAATTACAGGTTACTTTCTTCTAAAAAAGATAGAGATTAACAACCATAAAACGATGCTTGTCAACATGATTGACCAATTTAGCATTATAGAAGCAAATGAAGCCAAGATAGATGAAATTGTACATCAAATCAAAGAGAAAACGGGTATTCGTGTCACCATTATAGATGCACAAGGTGTTGTTTTGTACGAGAGTAATCGAGGTGTTCAAGGCATGGAAAATCATCTTAATCGTCCAGAGGTAACTCAAGCGAATGAAAATGATATAGGGTCGAGTATTCGCTATTCTGAAAGTGTGAAGCGTGATTTTTTGTATGTTGCCAAATTTAACAACATGCGATATGTGCGTATGGCGTATGCACTTGATAGTATCATAGAGAAATTTTTTCAGTTTTGGATTAAAGCGATGGGGCTGTTTACGCTTGCGATGTTATTTGCATTTTGGATGGCGCTTAGGATAAATAAAAAAATTACTAATGATTTAGGTCGTATTAAAATCTCTTTGGAAAATTTACTCAATAAAAAGTATGAAGTGGATTTTGAAGGCGCGAGTTGCTGTCAAGAGTTTGATACGATTTCAAAACAGATTGATAAAGTCTCTCAAAAATTAGAAAAACGAGACCGTCAAAAAGCAAAATATACAAAAAATTTAAAACTTTTGAGTAAAAAACAGAGTAATATCATCTCAGCCATCTCTCATGAGTTTAAAAATCCAGTTGCTGCAATCATGGGGTATACTCAAACGGTACAAGAAGATCCAAATTTAAGCCCTGCAATACGGGATAGATTCTTGGAAAAAGTGATTAAAAATGCACTGAAGATAACCTCCATGATAGACAGACTCTCTTTAGCGATAAAGTTAGAGAATGATACCTTTGCACCAGAGTTTAGTCATTTTAAATTGAGTGGATTGTTAGAAGATGTGAGAGATACAATTTTACATAAATATCCTAGCCGTGAAATTATTTTGGAAATTGATGATATTACGCTCAATGCTGATAGAGGAATGTTTGATAATCTTTTAACAAATCTCATAGAAAATGCCCTCAAATATTCTGAAGATGAAGTTGTGGTAAAAACCGAAAATGGAAAATTAGAAGTTATAGATAAAGGTATCGGTATCCAAGAAGAGGATATGGAAAATATCACCAAACGCTTTTTTAGAGTGAATCCCCTTTCATGGGATAACTCTATCGGTGTTGGACTTTATATCGTGAAGTATATTTTAAAGCTTCATGATAGTTATCTAGAAATTGAGAGTAAGCCAAATGTAGGTTCAAAGTTTTGGTTTGATTTCTCTCATTTAAGTACAAAGAAAACATGACAAAGGAGCGTGAAGGAGAACTACTTATGGTTGGTTTAGCCATACTTTAGAGTTGGTTCACAATCCTTTCTATTGTAGCGATATCGCACATTGGAGCACTTCATGCTTATGCTTTTTCTTTGTTGGACTCTCTGCTTTTCTTTTTGATTATTATGCAACAAAAAAATCTTTTTGTAGAGCTTAAAAATCCTAAAGCATATAGGGATTTACTTCTTACAAGTTTTTGGATTACAACCATGTTTGTTCTTGTATTTTTAGGGATACAATATACCACAGCGGGAAACATGTCTGTCATCATCTTTTTACAACTCCTTTTTGCCTATCTGTACTTTAAGATGAGATGGATAAAATACACACTTTTGGAGCACTGATCATGGGAGTAGAGGCAATATAATTTTATTTCCAAAAGAGTTAGTTTTAAACAAAGGTGACTTACTTATCTTGATAGCTGCTGCCATTGCTCCTATCGCAAACTTTTACTCAAAACGGACAAGGGAGCACTGTTCTTCTGAAACTATTTTGGGATTTAGAACACTTTTTGCACTTCCGATAGTCGCTTTGTATGTATGGATGATTGAGCCGGAAATTAGTTATGCGAATATTTATGAAGCACTTCCCTTTGTGGTTTTAATTGGTTTGTTGATTTTTGGAGTCTCTAAAATCATGTGGATGGAAGCTTTGCATCGAGTGACTATTACAAAAATATCTGCAATGATGGCATTAGTTTCGATGTTGACACTTTTATTTGCTTATCTTTATCTTGGGGGGGGTTCCAGAGGTTCGTCAAATTTTTGGGATTGTTCTAGTTTTGGTTGGTGGGTATCTTTTGACGAAATCTGTTGTGTAAATCAAGAAGAGTTTTAACTCTTCTTGATAATAAATCTCAACGCATTTAGTTTGATAAAACCTTCTGCATCTTTTTGGTTATAAACTTCATCCTCTTCAAATGTTGAGAGCTCTTCATCAAACAGTGTATTTGGAGAAGTTCTTCCTACTACCATGATACTACCTTTATAAAGTTTTAGTCGTACAGTTCCATTTACATCTTTTTGAGTATTGTCAATTGCAGCTTGGAGCATTTCTCTTTCAGGTGCGAACCAAAAACCGTTATAAATAAGTTTTGCATAACGAGGCATGAGCTCATCTTTTAAGTGTGCTGCTTCACGATCAAGTGTGATAGACTCTATCGCTCGGTGGGCTTTTAACATGATAGTTCCGCCTGGTGTTTCATAACAACCACGAGCTTTCATACCTACAAATCTATTTTCTACGATATCAATTCGTCCGATTCCGTGTTTGTTTCCTAGAGCATTTAGATCTTCTAACATAGTTGCAGGAGAGAGCTCTTCGCCGTTTAATGTAATTGGGTCTCCGCTTTTGTAGCCTATTTCAATATACTCAGCTGTATCAGGTGCATTTTCAGGACTTACTGACCATTTCCACATACTCTCTTCAGGTTCCATGTTGGGATCTTCTAGCTGTAGTCCCTCATATGAGATATGAAGTAGATTTGCATCCATAGAATAAGGAGATTTTCCTTTTTTCTGGTCGATTTTTATGCCATGCTCAGCCGCATATGCCAAAAGTTTTTCACGAGAATTCAGATCCCACTCTCTCCATGGAGCGATGATTGTCAAGTTTGGATTTTGGCTGAGATATCCTATTTCAAATCTTACTTGGTCGTTTCCTTTTCCAGTAGCTCCGTGGCTCACACCATCAGCTCCTACTTTGTTTGCGATTTCTACCTGTTTTTTTGCGATAAGTGGTCTTGCTATGGAAGTTCCTAAAAGGTACTCACCTTCATAAATTGTGTTGGCTCTAAACATTGGGAAAACATAATCTTTTACAAACTCTTCTCGTAAATCTTCGATAAAGATATTTTCAGGTTTGATTCCCAAATCAAGAGCTTTTTGACGTGCCGGTTCTACCTCTTCACCTTGTCCGATATCTGCTGTAAAAGTGATAACTTCACAGTTATACTCATCTTGAAGCCATTTTAAAATGATACTTGTATCTAACCCACCGCTATACGCTAAAACTACTTTTTTAACACTTTTTTTCACTAAACCCATCCTAAATCAAATTTATAAGATTTTACCAAAAAATGCATTTTAAAATGATATATTAAATATATTAAATTTTTTTCTCACTTAATAAAGCTTTATATATTTTTTTAATAAAATGGATAAAAATAGAGATGTTAGGGTTAAGAAAAATTGAGAATTGATAAGTTTATAAACTCCGTAAATATTACAAAAAGACGAACCATCGCTGAAGATATGTGTAAATCAAAAGTTGTTTCTTTGAATGGTATTGTGGTAAAACCTGCAAAAGCTGTTAAAATCGGTGATATTATTGAAGTTGCGTATCTTGAAAAAACTGTCAAATATGAAGTTTTACAAATTCCTGCTACTAAGTCAATTCCTAAAAGTAAAAAGGATGAGTATGTCAAAGAGCTTTAACGAGGCTAGAGAAAAATTTGAAGCTATTTTTAGTGCTACCATGAGTGCTGAGGATGCGAAAGATTATCTGGTTTCTCTTTATGCAAAAGGGGAAACTTCTGAAGAGATTGCTGCGGCTGTTGAAGTGATGAGAAAGTACTCTA
>DQTU01000126.1 GCA_015662615.1 Campylobacterales bacterium
CCAATAAAGCGCTGCATCTCTATCTTGATAAAAGTAAATTTAATGAGATAATACAATATAACATGAATGTAGACTTTTCATGGGATAAAAAAAGTAAAGAGTATCTTTCACTTTTCACAGATTTAAAAGAGGGATGGCTTCCTGAGAGAACGATTAAAAAATTTGAAATTCCTTCGTATTACAATATCAATACACTCAAAACCATGCCAGTTGACCCAAATACACTTTATACTTATTGGGAGATAACAACAAGACTACTCAATACGCATCAACTCTCAGTAAACCAACTAATACTTAAAGCTTATGTTGATGGTATAGAAGTAGATTCTGCAAATATTTATGACCGAGTTGGAAATTACTATTTTTATCCGGAGATGGACTTTAAGAAGGTTTCAACAAAGATAGGGTTTATCGGAGCGTATGGTACCTTTATCTCTATACTTGAATCCAATGTTTTTGTAGCACCAAATGCAAAAGTCATCAAAAGTGACAATATCATCTGGAGAAATATCGAAACAGACACACTAAACACAAAAAGAGCAAGTTTTATGAGCGATACTTATTATGAAGTTAGCGATTCACTCTCTTCTGCTAGCATCTTAAAAAGAAAAGAGCTGCAAAAAATTATAAAAGATGACCAAAGATTTGGCTCATCAAAAGGAGTCATATAATGTCAGCAGGTTATTGGATTCCCGTACTTCACTCGCATCTTCCTTTTGTGAAGCATCCTGAGTATGAGTACTTTTTAGAAGAGCAGTGGCTTTTTGAAGCTATTGATGAGTGCTATATCCCACTTTTGAGAAATATGAAGAGATTGGTTGATGAGGGTGTAGATTTTCGTCTTACAACTTCTGTGACACCACCTTTGGCAGAGATGTTAAAAGATGAACTCTTGATGCAAAAGTACGGCAGACATTTAGACAAAATGATAGAGCTTGGCAATAGAGAAATAGAGCGAACCAAGCAGACATGCCAAGAGGAGCAAAACCTTGCACACTTTTATCAAGATAGATATATTTGGATAAAAGAGTTTTTTACAGGCTTTTTAAATGGTAATGTTCTCAATGGGTATAAGCACTTTGCAGAACTTGGAAAATTAGAGATTATCACATGTGGAGCGACGCATGGATTTCTTCCAATTTTGTCACTCAATGCAAAAGCAGTTGAAGCACAGGTAAGCATCGCAGTTGAGTCTCATAAAGAGAACTTTGGAGTCTATCCAAATGGTATCTGGCTTCCAGAGTGTGCTTATTTTGATGGCTTGGATAAAGTGTTGGCAAAATATGGAATAAAATTCTTTTTTGGAGATTCTCATACACTCATTTGTGCAAATCCAACGGCACAAAACTCTGTATTTGCACCTGTTTACACCCCTGAAAATGTAGCGGTATTTTCTCGTGACCCAGAAAGTAGTAAAAAAGTTTGGAGTTCAAAAGAGGGTTATCCTGGGGATCCTAACTATCGTGATTTTTATCGTGATATCGGTTATGATTTACCATTTGAATATATCAAAGATTTTATCTCCCCTGATGGAACGCCAGTTTTTACAGGATTTAAGTACCGAAAAGTGACAGGTGATACAGACAATAAACTTTTTTACAATCCACAAATCGCTTATGATAAAACCAAAGAACATGCAGCTAACTTTAAGTATGAGCGAGGTGAACAATTAAAAAAACTACAACCGCAAATGGATAGACCGCCAATGTTAGTTTCTCCCTATGATGCTGAACTTTTTGGACATTGGTGGTTTGAGGGAACGGACTTTTTATACCATCTTTTTAAAGAGATAGATGCGAAAAAGAGTTTTACTGTAGCCACACCAATGGAATATTTAAAAGAGAATCCAACCAATCAAGTCACGATTCTAACACCATCTTCATGGGGAGA
>DQTU01000024.1 GCA_015662615.1 Campylobacterales bacterium
AAATAACATCGGAAAAAAGATATAAGTGCTAAACATAAAGTCCTTAAGTTTGTATCGTTTTCGTACCCACGCTATTGCTATCTCTGAGCCACTCATGCACAAAAGCGACTCAAAAGCGATAATAAAACCTAGCACCAAATAGGTCAAAATGAAAATTAACTTGAAAAGTTCTATCCAAAATTCCATCGTTAAAGCATCTCCCTCATCTCATTTTCAGTTAGTGTTTTAACTCCGAGCGTGACAGCTTTGTCATATTTACTTCCTGCATCTTCTCCATAGATTACAAAATCACTCTTCTTTGAGACTGATCCTGTCACTTTAGCACCAAGCAATTCTAACATCTCTTTAATCTCACCACGACCTTGACTCATGCTTCCTGTTAAAACAACCACTTTATCTTTAAATGGATTCTCTTTTGCTTCTACTTTTTGCTCTACAGTTGGTTCTATCTTCTCAAAAAGATGCAATATCATCTCTTGATTTACACGAACAAACTCCAAAACAGATTCAGCCATCTCTTCGCCAAAACCTTCAAGTTCTACTAATGCATCTTTATCAGCATTTACAAAATCCAAACCAAAAGCTTCACAAAGTTTCTTACTTCCAACTTCGCCAACATGCTCCATTCCAAGAGAGTTTATCACTCTTGCACACGAACTACCTTTTGTCTTTTTTATAGACTCCAGTAGATTTTGTACTCTTTTCTCTTTAAAACCCTCAAGATTCAACAACTCTTCCTCTTTTAATGAAAAAAGGTCTAGCACACTTTTCACCAACCCCTCACTATGAAGTTTTTCAACTATTTTCCCACCTAAGCCATCGATATTTAGACACTTTCGACTGGCAAAATATTTGATAGAGTTAACCACTCTGGCACTACACTCCAAGTTTTGACATTTTATCAATATCCCCTCATCCAGTAACTCTTTTTCGCAAACTGGACAAATAGTAGGTCGCTCAATTTTTCGTTGTGAACCATCACGAAACTGTTCTTGAACTTTTATAATTTTAGGGATAACATCACCACTTCTGATAAGAATCACTGTATCATTTACCATGATATCTTTACGCTCTATTTCATCAAAGTTGTGAAGTGTAGCTCTTTCAACTACAACTCCCTCTATATCTGTAGGCTCTACGATAGCCACAGGAGTCACAACCCCAGTACGACCAACTTGGAGGACTATATCTTTGATTTTTGTGCTTTTTTCTAGTGCTGGGAACTTATAGGCACACATCCATTTAGGATTTTTTACTGTATATCCAAGCTCTTCTTGCAGATGCACTTCATCAACTTTGATAACAAGTCCATCCATCATCATCTCAATCTCATCTCTTTTTGAGATAATCTCCTTATAAAACTCTTCAATCTCAGCAATATCTTTTATCTTTTTATACTCTGGAGGTGCTAAAAATCCCAAGCTGTAGATAAACTCCATCTTTTGACTAAGAAGCTTTTGACTTAAACTATTTTCCCCAACACCCCATGGATAAAAAAAGAGTCTTCTCTTTGCTGTTACCTTTGAATCAAGCTGTCGCAAACTTCCAGCAGCTGCATTTCTAGGATTTACAAATAATGTTTGAGCTTCTTCTAGTCGCTCGTCGTTTATCTTTTGAAAATCACTCTTTTTGATAACAACTTCACCACGAATTTCGATAAGTTCTTGGTATGTTATCTTCAAAGGTACTGAACGGATAGTTTTTACATTGTCAGTTACATCCTCTCCGATTACCCCATCTCCTCTGGTAATAGCCTGTTTTAAAACTCCATTTTCATAAATGATATTTAAACTCGCTCCATCAAACTTGGGTTCACAAAAATACGACGCAGATGTTACATTTTTTTCAACTCTTTTAAGCCATGCAGATAATCCCTCATCGTCAAAT
>DQTU01000324.1 GCA_015662615.1 Campylobacterales bacterium
AACTTTTTGCATCACACTCTATCGTCTCTTTTTCGATATGATTAATAATCTCACTCATAGCTTCTTGGCAATTATTCTCAGTTAATGTACCCTCCTCAACAAGTAGTAAAAATTCATCAGCATGAAGCTTATAAAGTCTAGAGTTTGTACTTTTAGAAATTTGACGCAAAAGGGAAGCTATGTGCTTTAATACATTATCTCCCATTTTAGTACCGTAAAAATCATTTAAGTTGGCAAAATCATCGATATTTAAATACAATAGTATAGGTTTTTTGATAACTTGTAAATCATCTAAAAGTTGGCTTCTATTTGGTAAACCTGTCAAAAGATCAATTTTCTGTTTTTTGATCTCTTCTTTACTCTTTTCAAGCTCAGTAACATCATGTCTCACACCAATATACTCTATAATTTCACCGTTGCTATCAAGAACTGGAATGATGGTCGCATCTACAATATAAAAAGCACCATCTTTAGTTATATTTTTAACAATACCATGCCATATCTTTTTCGCTTTGATAGTTTTCCACATCTCTTTAAATGCATCTTTTGGCATATCTGGATGACGAACAATATTATGCGACATGCCAATAAGCTCTTGTTTACTAAAGCCAGAAATTTCACAAAACTTTTTATTGACGTAGGTAATGACCCCTCTAGGATCAGTTTTTGATACGATACTAGTTTCATCAATTGCCATTTTATAGCCATCAAGAAAAGAGATATTTTCGCTAAGCTTTTGACTCATGTGATTAAAGGCTAAAAGAGCATTGCCTATCTCATCTTTTGTATCAGATACCAATTGAATATCTGTTTTACCTTCGGCAATCATCTCAGATGCCGTTTGTAGCTTTTTTAAACTTGTAGCGATAGAGCGATAAAAAGCACTGAAAATATATAAAGCAAAAAATATGATTGCAAAAAAACCTGCTAGAACTAAAGCAAAATTTACAACCATCTCATGTCTTAAATTTTTCACTAATTTTTCATAGCTTATGACAAGTGTATTATATAAATCACTATGTTCATTGATAACTAAAGTAGCTTGTCTGAAAAAAAGTTTACTATCATAAGTGGGTGTTTCGACCATGATAAGATTTTTATTGATAATATCCAGTAAATTACTTAATTTATATGAAGATAGTATTGTCTTTTTTTGAATGTCAATATAATTATCCATTTTTGTGAGTACTTTATTATCCAATAAATTTGTCTCTAAAGATTTGATAAGTGTATAGGAAGAGAGTAATTTATTTTTTTGCTCTTTTGAAATCTTCATTTGTGCAAAAATTCCAACTGCTTCTCCTCTCAGTTGTCCAATATTCTCTTCTAAAAGAAGTAACTTTTCTTGTAACATTTGTGCAATGTAGTTTATTTTTTTATCTTCACTATTGGAAAAAGAAGTTGTCACAGAAATTTCTTGAAAAGTTTTAATAAGTGATAAAATGATAGTGCTATGTATTTTAAATATACTTTGACTGGGGCTTTGCCCATTGATATTATTCAGATAAATGAGTTCTAATTGACTTAAGGCATTGGCAAATTCTTTATTATGTCGCAGCATCACCAAATGGGTATCATCAAAGTTTATCAGACGAGACAATCTTTGATCTATCTGCTTTTCACTATCTTCAATACTCTTTTTAAAAGTGGTATTTCCATTTAAGTAGCCATTACTAAGACCTCTATGCATCTGTATTGACTGGATAAGATTATGGATAAGTATATTATAGGATAACCCGATAAGTTGGTTGCTATAGGTTCCATTTTTTTCGAAATACTTTACAAATGTTGTACGAGAAGGCAATATAAGCAGTATAAAAAGTACAGATATAGCTACAATAATTTTAAGCTTAAATGGTAATTTATCCATGATAGAAACGGCAGGCCGTATTAACTTAGAGAACATTTAAGAAAATCCTTTTATTTTTATATCGACTTATATCTTAATATATTTAGGCTTGATTAAGAATTTAACTAATTATGATATAATCAAATCAAATAATTCTTGGAGGTATAAAATGCAGTATTTGAGACAAACAGTGGTGGCTTTATCGGTTTTATTGGCGGGTGTTGGATGTAGTGAAAATCCTACTCAAAGGGAGTTAACAGATGAGACAATTAGGTTAAATAAAACGTTAATTGATGAGGGTGCGATAAATCCAAAAACTCAATTTTTAAAACATGGTGAGGATGCAAAAGTTGTACCACATGTTGCACCAAAGGTTATAACTACTAAACATGTATCTATATCTGGTGATATAGAAAAACTTATGACAGAGCGTGATGCAGCTATAAGAGCAAATGTTGAACTAAAAAAGATAAATAGTGATCTTAAATCTCAAAAATTAACTTTGAGCAAAAATCAATCCTCATTAAAAGGGAAAATTGCAGCATCAGCCGCAGCACTTTTGGCAGCACAACAGTTAACAACCGATAAAGATGCAGAGATAGCAAAACTTATATCTGAGCGTGATGAAGCTATCAAAGTTACTTTAGAAATGAAAAAAGCAAATACTGAGTTTGAAGCAAAAGCATCTCAAGCTTCAACAGAAGTAACTGAAAAAATGCAAGCACTCCAATTATCTATAGAAAAAACGGAAGCTTTACTTGAAGATAAAAAAAGAGAGATAGATAAGTTAACCAATGATCTAAGCCATATGAATGATAATATCAAAAGAGAAACTGAAGGTAAACAAAAAGCTATCGATAAATTAGCAGAGTTAAAAGATAAACTTTCAACATCTGCCTCTGAGCTTATAACTGCAAAAAGTTTAATTACTGATAAAGAAGGAGAGATAAACAGCTTAGCGCATGAAAGAGATGATGCTATCAAAGTTACATTGGAGATGAAAAAGGAAAATGAAGCACTAAATGACAAACTAAACAATCTAGCACAAGTACAGAGCGAAAGTGCGTCAATGTTAAAAGAGAAGATAGGTAACTTAGCATCGCTACTAACTGAGGCAGAACAGTTAAATGCAGATAGCAATGCAAATATTGAAAAACTTACAAAAGAGAGAGATGCAGCTATCCAAGTTACGATGAGTATAAAAAAAGATTATGAAACTCAAAAACTGGCTTTAAATGAAAAAATTGCAGTTTCCGATTCAGCACTAAAAGATGCTCAAAAATTAGTAGTAACTAGAGATGCCCAAATTACAAAACTTATAGCTGAGCGTAATGAAGCTATCAGAGTTACTTTAGAGATGAAAAAAGCTAGTGCAGATTTTGAAGCTCAAAAATCAGACCTTGATGGTAAATTGCAAACACTTATGAGTACTCAGAGTGAAAATGATGCAATATCAAAAAAGAAGATAGAAAAATTAGCAACTGCACTTTCAGAAGCTGATAAATTAACACTTGAGAGAGATGCAGAGATAGCAAAACTCATCAAAGAGAGAGATGCAGCTATCCAAGTTACAATGGGTCTAAAAAAAGAGTCTGAAGCATTTGAAATTCAAAAACAAGAGACTGCTCAAAATGAGTCTATATCAAAAGAGAAGATAAGCCAATTAGCAGATCTTCTTTCAGAAGCTGAAAAATCAACAGTTGATAAAGATGCAGATATAGCAAGACTTACCAAAGAGAGAGACGCAGCGATCCAAGTTTCAATGGGCATGCAAAAGAAGTTAGAAGAGGGGAAAAAAGCAAGTAATGAAAATGCCAAAAAACTTGTAATTGATAACATTGTAAGTACTTTCAAACTCTCAAAAGTTGAGTTTAAAACGGGTAGTGCAATCTTGACTGACAAAAGCACTGAACTACTTGATAGAGTTGCAGGGATTATGAGTGACCATACAGAGTATAACTATAAAATTCAGGGTCATACTGATTCTCAGGGGAAACAAGCACTCAACTTAAAACTTAGTCAAGCAAGAGCTGATAGTGTAAAAAATTACCTAGTATCAAAAGGTATTGCTGATACTGTGTTAAGTACTGAAGGTTTTGGTGCTTCTGTTCCAATCGCGGATAATGCAACAAAAGAGGGAAGATTACAAAATCGTCGCGTTGTTTTTGAAATCGTAGATTAAGGTATTATGGAGGTGTTGCTTTAGCTATATTGGCAAGGCTAAAGTCTCCACTTTCAGCGATAGATGCAACACAATTTCGCCCACTATTCTTAGCTTCATATATAGGGTCAAAGGGTCAAGGGTCAAAGTGAAACTATTAACTGAGAGTGTAAAATAAACTGTGTAAACCCACCTCTTAAATCCTAATCACTTAGTATATTTTGACACAATTTCGCTGAAAAATATA
>DQTU01000211.1 GCA_015662615.1 Campylobacterales bacterium
AAATACATAATGCATGGCTACTATAAGTTCAACTACTCCAAGTGTTGAGCTTAAATGACCGCCATTTTTACTGACGGTTTCTAAGATTCTTTTTCGGATCTCTGTACATAACTCATTTAGTTCATCTATACTTTTGTTTTTTATATTCATGTTCGTTTACTCTTTGCCTATAAGTTCCATTGCTTTATCTAATCGTGTAGAGATAGTTCCATCAATATTTGCAGAATTACTTAGTATTACAACGCCCCCACGACTAATAGCTTCGTCTACCACTATAGTAATGGAATCTGCGTTAAAATGTTCTGATATCTCTTCGAAATCGTTTGCATTTACTTTGATAGTGAGTGCTCCTACACTTTTAAGTGTTTCAATTAATGCAGTTGCAATTGATTTTGCTACTTTTGCAGAGTCATTTTCTAACTCTTTTTTAATGACTTTTTTTGCAATTAAAATAGCACTATCTACAAGATCTTCTTCAATATTTTTAAACATTTCATCAATGTGATTCTTTTGCTCTTCCAAAATAGTAATTGAGCGTATTAGCTGGCTTTTTAGTTCATCATTCTCATTTTGGAAAGTTTCGCTTGTCTCTTTGATCCCTTCAACTTTTCCTTTATCAAAAGCCTCTTTTGTTTTTGCGTTTAGCTGCTCTTGTTGTGCTTTGCTTTGATTTTCTAGTTCTATTTGGAGTGTAACTATCTCTGAAGTGAGTATGTCAACTTTTTCAAGAAGGGAATTAAACTCTTCACTTTTTTCTTCAGGTTTTGACTCTTCTATGATATCTTCAGTTGGTGTAGTCTCTTTAAAAAGATTTATATCAAATGTTGTTTCTTCACTAGAATCTACTTCTAGTTTCCCAAATTTATATTTTTGGATTGTTACATTATTGGATTCGTCTGAATTAATTATATCGCCCATATGCTCATTACTCAATAACCTCGTCTGCTTCACCCATTTGTACTAGACCTTTTTCAGCTAGTTTTTGTACCTCTTCTACAATTTTTCGTTGCGCATCTTCAACATCTTTTACTTTTGTAGCGCCCAAAAATCCCATCTCTTCTTCAAATGCTTCGGCTGCACGCTGGGACATGTTTTCAAGAAATTTTTCTTTTAGATCTCCACCAGCACCTTTGAGTGCTATCATAAGTTGATTTTTATCCAGTACTTTTAGTAATTCTCTGATTGCAGTAGCATCGAGTTTATCAATGTCTTCAAAGGTAAACATGAGTTCCTTAATAGCATTCGCAAGTTCATTGTCTGATTTTTCGATAATCTCCATTGTTGATTTGGTTGCCTTTTGACCAAGTTTGTTAAGTATTTCAGCCACAGCACGTGGACCTCCAACTTCAACTTTATAGGAGGTGAGAGATTCTAATTTACTCTCTAATACTGCGGATACCCTTTTGATAATTGACGGTGAGATGTCACCTAGATTGGCCATACGGATAGTCACATCAGCTCTAAGATCATCCTCAAAAAATGAGAGTGTCTCAGCCGCAGCTACAGGGTTCATGTGTGCTAAAATAAGGGCAATGGTTTGTGGATGTTCATTAACGATAAAATCTGCTAATTGTTCTGGTTTTACCTTTGCAAGGAAATTAAAGCTTTTGGCTTCATTTAACTCTTTGGAGAGTTTGTTAAGTATGTTTTGTGCAGTATCGGCTCCAAAGGTTTTAAACAGAATCTCTTTAGCATAATCAAGTCCACCATTTACGATATACTGATTTGATTGAAACAGTGCGGCAAACTCTTCTAAAACAGCAGTTGCAACAGGTTTATCATAATTTTCCAATCTTACAAGATCGGCTGAGAAATCTGTAACCAACTCAACATCCATGTTGGCAAAAAGTCTAGAAGTTAAATCATCTCCAATTTGGGTAAGTAGTATGGCAATTTTTTTATCCATAGTAAGTTCTTCATAAATTACTTTTTGTTCATCAGTTAGTTCAGTGATCATCTTAAAACTCTTTGTCGTTTTCTACGATAGATTTTAATAACTTAGCTGCATCTTCAGGGTTTTGTTCTATTTCAGAACGTATTTTTTGAAGTAGTACTTCATGTTTTAGCTCTTCTTCGTCCATACCAGATTTAATTCCAAGCTCCTCTTCTGCTTTTTTCTTAGCTTCGTTGTACTCTTTCATAGCATCGGTATCTTCTTGATCTTCTTCGATTTCAATTTCGTCAATCATCTCTTCTTCTACATTGTATTCTTCAAGCATTCTTTCTCCAAATGGTATGATAATCTTTCTGTAAAATATAAAGAGTAAAAGACCAGCCATAAGATATTTTAGAAGTGGTAAAAATGGGTTGATATAGTTTGTGGCAATATTAGATATATTTTCAGCCATATCTTTTGGTTTTTGTGCTGAAATTGGGTTAAATTCAAAATTACTCACAGCAACTTCGTCACCTCTTTTTTGACTATAGCCGAAGCTGTTTTTCACAATGTTTGTAATGGCTTCTATTTCACTACCCTCAAGTGCAACATATTCTAATTCCTGTAAAGGATTACCCTCTTCATCTTTTTTGGGAATATATTTTCCATCTATGACTACTGAAGCTGTGATGCGTCTGATTTTTGCAAACTCACCTTTTATGTTGGTTACTTTTTTAGAGATTTCGTAATTTGTTGTTGTGGAGCTTTTTTCGTACTTCTCTCCCTCTTTTTTATCATTTTCTACACCTTGAACAGGACCAATATTACTTATAGCGCCTGGAACTCCGCCACTCTCTTTGGTGCTTCCTCCCTCTTTGCTCTCTTCAGTACTTTGTTCACTTCTTACGACGGATTCAGGATCATAAAATTCACTTACAGTATCTCTTTGCTCAAAATCAAAATCAATGGTAACTTTAGCAACAACTTTATCAAGACCACCTAATATGGGAGCTAATACTTTTTCAATTTTCTTCTCATAAGCTCTTTCGTAGTCACTTTTATATTTTATTTGTGCTAACACTAAGTCCGATTCAAAACCGTCATCTGTTTGAGTTCCTAATGGTTCACCCTCTTGGTTGACAATTTTTACATTTTCCGTCGAGAGCTTAGTGACTGATGCAGCAATGAGGTTTTTGATACCAATAATTTGTTTATTACTAAGCTTCATGTTGGGATTGATGTTTAATATGACTGAAGCTGTTGGCATAGTAGCTTTTTCTACAAAAACACTCTCTTTGGGTAAAGCAATATGTACTTTGGCATCTTCAATGGGTGTAAGGCTTCCTATAGTTCGTGCTAGTTCTC
The DNA here is from genome assembly GCA_015662615.1 of Campylobacterales bacterium. Taxonomy (GTDB): domain Bacteria; phylum Campylobacterota; class Campylobacteria; order Campylobacterales; family QNZT01; genus SZUA-1433. The sequence goes on from DQTU01000211.1 coordinate 3,242, forward strand.
CCTCCAACGCTCTTAAATATTTGATTTTTTGAGCAAAGTCAGTTTCTCCAAAATCTTGCTTATCAAAGAGTTCAAATCCAACTTTACTATTTTTTGGGATTCCCAAAGCTGCAATCGTTATACGCTCTTTATAGACAAAATCTTTAGGGACTTTTATAGTGCCTTCATTGAGGATTTTATAGGGAACATTATCTTTTTCAAGCTGTTCTATAACAAGAGCGGAGTCAGATGCACTGATATTGTCAAATAGAACTCTATATCCGTCAAGTGTGCCATTCTTTGCATTGGTATAAAGGACTAAAAAGACTATAAAACCTATTACTGAAACCGTAGAGGCTCCAATAATGGCTTTTTGTTTGGTAGTTAAGCTTTGAAAAAGAGCAGTAATCTGTTCCAAAAGTGTCTTAAAGTCCATTACAATCCTATATAGTTAAAACCTCTTTAAAGGCTTCCAAAAATCTGCTATTTTGTTCAGGTGTACCGATAGTAACTCTGACACCATTGACGCCATAGCTTGTTAAATCTCTAATTATTATACCTTTTTTTAATAATATTTGGGCTATATTTTTAGAGTTTCGTTTGCTAGTAAAAGTAAAAGTAATAAAATTTGTATAACTATCAATGAAATCTATTTTATTTTCTTTTGCAAAATCTTCATATTTTTTCATCTCACTAAAGTTGTTTTCAATTGTTTTTGCAACAAATTCATTATCTTCAAGTGCAGCTTTTGCAGCTTTCAAAGAGAGAGATGTTACATTAAAAGGAGGTCTCATTTTATAAAGTGCTGTCATGATTTCTTCACTCGCAATGCCATATCCAACTCGCATGCCACCAAGACCGTAGGATTTTGAAAATGTTCCAAGATAAAGTGTATTTGGAAAAGTCTCAATTAACTCTTTTGGGTCAATTTTCATTTTTGGATTTTTAGCCATTGCAAAATCTTGATACGCGCCATCAACTACTACTAAAGTATTGTCATCAATCTTTTTTATAAAATTAAAAACATCTTCTTTTTTGAGACACTCTCCCAGTGGATTGTTTGGTAGGCATAAAAATATAACACCGATATCTTTCTCTTTTTTATAAAGGTGTAAAAATTCATCAAGATTGTGTTGGTGAGATGGTGTTTTTATAACCTTTGCTCCAACTTGTCTTGAATAGATATCATACATGGCAAAGGTTGTTCGTGCTGTTAAAACTTTTTTATATTTGTTTGCTTTTGCATTTATAGCAAATGAGATAACCTCATCACTTCCAGCACCCATTATAATGTTTGCAGTTTGTACTTGAAACTTATCTGCTAAAGCTTCTTTTATCTCGCTCATGCTATCGTCTGGATACATGTGGACTAAATGGGCGTTGTCTTGAATAGCTTTGACTACTTTTTCACTTGTACCAAAAGGATTTTCATTGGAAGCTAATTTTATGATATCTTTTGCATCAATTCCAAACTCTTTAATTACCAATTCTATAGGTTTTCCACCCTCATAAACTTTTATATTTTCTAACTGTTTGTTAAATTTCATCTTTTTCTCCGCTGACATAAGAACCAAGCCATTTTATTTTATTTGGTGAATTTGCTATAAGTGTTTTTATCTTTTCATCTTCAATATGTCCTTTAAAATCTATAAAAAAGATTGATTCAAACTTCTTCTCTTTAACAGGACGAGATTCTATTTTTGTAAGATTTATCCCAATATCTTGAAAACTCTGTAAAAAGTCTACCAAACTACCTGGTCTATCTTCTGTTTGTGCAAGTATAGAGGTTTTATCATGTTCACTTTTTTGGTTTTTAAAATCACTTAAGATAAGAAACCTTGTCTGATTTGCCAAATTGTCTTCAATCTTCTCAAAATGGATAGGAAGTTTGTAAAGTTTTGCAGCGATATGTGAGCAGATCGCTGCTGAGGAAGGATCCTCTTTTGAGCGTCTTGCTGCTGCTGAAGTAGAGCGGGTTGGGATAAACTCAACTTCATGCAAAAAGTGCTCTTCTAAAAAGTTTTTACATTGATTGTATCCTTGTGGATGTGAGTAGATTCGTTTGACATCTTTAAGATCATCAACTTCAGTAGCAAAAGAGTGGTGGATATCCATGTAAGTTTCAGCAACGATCAAAGAGTTATACTTTTTAAGACAATCCAATGTTGCTCCAACTGCTCCATCTGTATTGTTCTCAATGGGAACAATTCCAAACTTCGCCTCTTTGTTTTCCAAAACTTTAAAAACTGACTCGATAGAACTAAGTGGAAGATAGTAACTCATAGCCCCAAAACGACTCTCAGCCGCTTGATGAGAGTAACTCCCCTCAGGTCCAAGATAGGCTACTTTTTCAGGAAGCTCTAAATTTCTACTTACCGCAAAGATTTCCATATAAATTGCTTCAATTGCATCTTCAGTTAACTGCCCTTTGTTTTGATTGCAAAGTCTTTGGATAATCTCTTTTTCTCGCTCAGGTCGGTAGATTGCGGAGCCATCATTTTGTTTGATTTTTCCTACCTCTTGGACATATTCCATTCGTTTGTTTAAAAGCTCTAATAGCTCATTGTCTAATTTATTAATGCTTAGTCGTAAGTCATCTAATGTCATTGGATAAACTCCTTTTCAAGTGCTATCATATCGTCAAAAGTCTCTCTTTTTCGGATAAGTCTCTCTTTCCCATCTTCTAGTGCAACTTCTGCAACTTTCCCTCTTGTGTTGTAGTTACTGCTCATGGTATAACAGTAAGCTCCAGCAGCTTTGATGACTACTAGATCATTATGTTCAGTTGCAGGAAGTTCTATATCTTTTGCGAAAAAATCACCACTTTCACATACTGGTCCTACCACATCAGCTAAACTAATATTGTCTTCTTTGTCTAAAACTTCTATTTCATGGTAAGCATTATAAAGTGCTGGTCGGATAAGGTCGTTCATGGCTCCATCAACGATAACAAACCTTTTATCACCATTTGTTTTTTCATAAAGCACTTTGGTTAAAAAATACCCACTCTCACCTACTAAAAATCTGCCAGGCTCACATATTATAGTAACATCTAGTGTTGTGAGAGTTGAAAAAATTGCTTGTACATAATCATAAGGTTTTATCAACTCTTCATCTTTATACTTTATCCCAAGCCCTCCACCGATGTCAAAAAACTTTAGGTTTATATCCAAAACTTTTAGATTTCGCACCAAGTCTGCTACTAACTCACTTGACTCTCGAATTGGCTCTAATTCAGTGAGTTGTGAACCGATATGAAAATGAATCCCCACTGGTTCTAAAAATTCAGAATTTTTAGCTTTGATGTACATTCGTTTTGCATCTTCTATATCTACACCAAACTTGTTTGAACTTAGTCCCGTTGAGATATAAGGGTGTGTTTTAGGGTCAATGTTTGGATTTACTCTGATACTGATTCTAGCAACTTTTCCAAGTGCTTTGGCTTGTATCTCTACTCGCTCTAATTCAGCTTCACTCTCAAGGTTGATCATAAGGATATCTCTCTCGATTGCCTCTTTAAGCTCTTCATCTTTTTTGCCAACACCGCTAAAGATAATCTTATAACTTGGAACTCCCGCTAAAAATGCTCTTTGAACTTCACCGATAGAGACACAGTCACATCCTGCACCTAAGTCGCCTAAATGTTTGATAACGGAAAGATTTGAATTGGCTTTTACTGCATAGCAGATAAGAGATTTTTTAGCTCGAAAAGCCTCTTTTAGTGCATTGTATCGTTCAGTTATGTGGTCAAAATTATAAATATAAAGTGGTGTATCGTAAGTCTTGCTTAAAGCTTGAAAGTTTATCATAGGAAGTACCCTGTTTTTATGGGGATACTATCCAAAAATCTCTTAGGTTTAGGGAATATCTCTTCTTGGTAAATCTCTTAACATTTTAAGAGGGGGCCTGTACATTTCATCACCAGTTGGATGTTTGTGTGGATGTTGCGTTTGATTTGACGAGTTGATCTGTTTTGGATTTATAGGGTGTGCTTCACTTTTCCAGCTTATATGGCATGAGATACATGTGAGTGTTAGTTCGTGAAAAGCTTTTTGTGTTTTTGTCCAATCCTCTTCATCGACAACTTTTATGATTGCATCTGCTATGTGGTGCAGTTGTTTGTCAAACTCTACTAAGGTATCTTTAAAGGCTTGATATTGAAATGTTTTCATGATAAGCCATGGTTTATGATTTGGTGCTTTGTGATGTGCTATCTCATAAGCTCCATCTTTGACCATTTGTCTGTTTTGTGTAAGGATACCTTGATGAACCATTAAGGAAGAACGACCCATAATTTGCATAAGCTCTTTATAGGTCATATCTGATTTTTGTTTGCTATCGACCAGTGTTTGTGCTTTATCAGCAGCATAAGTATAACTGTTTAAAAAAACTAGAATTATTATAAAAATTTTGATGGTGGACATTTATAATGTTTTCTTTTTATGATTCCTTACATAGAATGTAATTCCGATAACCAAAAGTACTAAAACCCCAATTGTAATCTCTTTTAAATTGCTCTTCCATAACTCTTCATTTGCCCCTACAAAATACCCAAGAGCTGCTAAGATTGCAACCCAGATACCAGCTCCTAGTGATGTGTACGCTGCGAATTCGCCAACATGCATCTTTGATAATCCTGCTGGAAGTGAGATAAGTTGTCTGATACCAGGGATAAGCCTACCTGTAAAAGTAGAGATATGTCCATGGCTTGTGAAAAACTTTTCCAATTTAACGATAGATTCCTCTTTTATAAAAACATATTTACCATATTTTATCAACAGCTTCCGTCCCATAGAGCGTGCAAGATAGTAGTTGAAAAGTGCTCCTCCCAGAGAACCACCAAGACCTGCCAAAATCGCAAGCCAAATATTCATCTTCCCCTGAAATGCCAAATACCCAGCTGGAATCATAGCAGCTTCGCTAGGAAAAGGAAAAAAAGTACTCTCTAAAAACATCATGATAAAGATACCCCAGTATCCCCATTGGTTAACAAGCTCTAAAACAAAGTCTACTATTTCATGTAGCAAATCTAATCCCTTATAGGTAAAATGCTAAAAGCAAAATACCAAATATAATTCTATAAACACCGAAAGTTACAAAAGTAAACTTCTCTAAAAACTTGATAAAAAACTTCATCGTGTAGTATGCTACGATAAACGATACGATAAAACCAATACCGAGCGTCACAACACCTTCTTGGGAAAATTTATCATAATGTTTTAGTAGATCATAGCCACTAGTCGCAAGCATGACAGGAACTGCGAGTAAAAAAGAGAACTCTGCTGATGCCTTTCGTGACAGCCCAACAAGTAGTGCACCAACGATAGAGGCACCTGCTCGACTTGTTCCAGGAATAAGTGCAAATATCTGAGCAAACCCTATCCAGCCAGCTTGTTTATAGCTAATCTCTTCAACATCATCTATATGGTGGCTCTGCTCTTTGTAAAAGTATTCAAGAATTAAAAATATGACACCACCTACGATAAACATGTATGCAACCACTTCTACTGTAAAAGATTCTTTGATTATATCTTTAAATATAAATCCAACAATTGCTAACGGTAAAAAAGCAATGAGTACTTTAACCCAAAGTTCTATCTTTGAAACGCTAAATTTATCTTTGTAGTTAAAAACAACAGCAAGTATTGCAGCGAGTTGGATGATAACCATGAAGGCTTTGTTTTCAGCATTTTCATCCATGCCCATCCAGTCGGCTACAATTATCATATGTCCTGTGGAACTAATAGGGAGGAACTCTGTAAAACCCTCAACAATGCCCAATATTATTGCTTGAAAAATATCCAATATATTTCCTTTTCTTTAATTATATTTATTATATCGACATTTTAATCAAATAATTAATTTTTTTCGATTTTTATAATCTGGTAAGAATTTTTCGACCTCTGCCCAAAATGCTTTGGAGTGATTTTTATGTCTGATATGTGCTAGCTCATGTACAACAACATACTCTATAAAATCAGGATGCATTTTGGCTAAATTTGTATTAAAAGAGAGTCGATTTTCACCATTACAACTTCCCCATCTTGTTTTGTTCTTTCTATATCCTACATGTGTTGGAAAAAGTTGCATCTTTTCACTCCATGTTTGTATAAGTGGTGTTATTGTCTCTATGGCTTTTTGGCGGTATAGGTTATGTAATGTATCATCTGTAGTGACTCCATGGTCTATTTTTTCATATACTTTACCAAAAAGATAAAATTTTTCTGTTTCTAATGAACTTCTATTTTGCATAAGTGCTTGTTTTTTTCTTATCCAACTACTTTTTTTGGTAACAAATGCTTCGATGGACTTTGCTGAGGTGGTAAGAGAAGCTCTGATTTCCACACTTGCATCAGATTTGACATGGATATAGGTATGTTTGAGTCGAAATTTTCTGATGACTGTGTATGTAATCAATTCAATATCCTTTAGTTTTTGGAGAAATAGTTTAGCACTTTTTAGCTAAGAAAAATATAGTTTACTATTGCTATACTTAGGTAAAATATTTTACAAAGGTCGATAATGAAAAAAATTATAGCATTTATTTTTATGACAACTTTACTGTTCGCTCAAACTGAGCGTGATATAGCATTTACAACAGGATACAATAAGTTTGATGATCCCGATTATTTAAGAAAAGGTAGATTCTTCTTTGGTATTCGAGGTGGAGTTTATCAAGATAATTATGGATATCAATTAGGATATGAACATGCCCAAGGAGCAAATTGCCAAGGATTAAATCTAAAGAGAATTTACGCAAATGCACTTATGATCTCAAAACAGCCAAATGGACTTAACCCTTATGGGTTATTAAGTGCTGGATATGAGATGAGCAATATCCATGAGCATAAACCTGACCAAACTTTTATAGGTATTGGGGCAGGGCTTAGAAAGTCATTATCTCCAAATGTAAATGGTTTTATCGAAACAAGAGTACTTAGGAAATTAAAGAGTGATGATACTGACATCATCACAACACTTGGACTAGCGTATGCGTTAAATAGTACTGATATACCAGCATATACACAACAAAGAGTAATTTATAACCATAGAGTACAACCTGAAGTCTCAGCTCCAGTTGTAGTGGATAGTAGATATGAGCAAAGAACTCAGCCAGTTGCAACTTATGTCGAACCTTATGTTCAGCCATACCAAGAGAGCGTAGTTGTCGCTACTAAAAAACAGTATTATGTCCAATTGATTGCTTTATCTTCAACAAACCCAGATCGATATATCCAAAAGTTATATGCAAGAGGAATTGATAATGTTGCGGTAAAACAGATTGTTAGAGGTGGAAGAGCATTATCACTTGTAGTTGTAGGTCCTTATTATGATAGAAGTGAAGCAGCTCAAGCTCTTGGGAAGTTAAAAAGAGTTAGTCGTGGAGCTTTTGTAACAAAGTTGTAAGTTTGGTGGAACAGAGGGGGATCGAACCCCTGTCCAAAAATAAGTTTCATAATGACTTCTACATGCTTAGCGGCGATGTGAAAATTTCAGTAAAGTTAAAACCCATCGCCCACCAGCTAACCTTACCTACACTCTGATTCTTGACAACATGCTCGAGCGGACACATTGTTAAAGTTACTGTTTGTTTTATATGAAGCTATGCCAACCCTAAGTAACCAAGAGCGACTGACATAACTGACCGGCTTTAAGCTCTTACGCCGCTAATGCGTGCGCAGGTCTATAGTTTGTATTGTTTGCGTTTAAAATTAACGAGATAGTTTAAAGTCTTTGCATAGACTACATGCCATCAAAACCAACCTACTCCTGTCGAAAGCCAAGTCTGTCCCAATTGGTACAAATATAGCACTTTTTGAGCCACTTGTCAAGGCTAGGCGCAGCAAATCTCTTTTTCTTTTAAAGATACGATGATATCTTCAAGTACAGAATCTGCTACATCATGGGGTACTTGGCATGTGCCTGCTGCCATGTGTCCTCCACCATTGTAGCCAAGCATGATATCTCCAATATTTGCTTCTGAGCTTCTATTTACTATTGATTTTCCAACTGCAAAAACGGTGTTTTGTTTTTGAAACCCCCAAATATGGTGGATAGAGACATTTGTTTGAGGGAATAGGGCGTAAATCATGAAGCGGTTTCCAGGATAGATGATCTCTTCATCTCTTAGATCTAATACAACGATATTATCATGTATGGTTGAACAATTTTTGAGTTGCGTAACAAACTCTTCTTTATATCTATTATAAAGATTGACACGCTCTACAACATCTGGAAGCTGCATGATTTCCTCTATCGTATGGTCTTTGCACGCATCGATCAGATCCATCATGAGGTTATAGTTTGAGATTCTAAAGTCTCTAAATCTTCCAAGACCTGTTCTAGAATCCATCAAAAAGCTCAACAGATCCCATCCTTGTGGATCTATGATATCAGTTTTACTAAACATTGCTGCATCAGCTTTGTTTGCTGCTTCCATCATTGGGATAAAGTGATCAGGAAATCTAGCTTCTCCTCCATAGTATTGATAAACAACTTCAGCAGCAGAAGGAGCGTCTGGCAATATTATGTGATTGTGTTTTATCTCAATGTTACGTACAGTTTCACTTAAGTGATGATCAAATGCAATACCTACACCATCTACATAGGGCAGGTTTGTTGTGATGTCATTTTCAGTGATTTCAATGATCCCGTCTTGCATATCTTTTGGGTGTACAAACTTGATATCATCAATCATGTTCATATGCTTTAAAAGTACAGCACACACCAATCCATCCATGTCACTCCGTGTTACAAGCCTATGTTTTTGTTCAATCATTTATCTTCCTTAGTGTTATAGTTATTAATAGATCGGCAATTTTGGAAATAGTTATAGTTTTGCTTTAAATAATTTTATCACTATTTTGAAGTGTTTATATGTGTAACAGTTTTTGACACTTCGTCAATTTGAGGAAGTGGTGGAGAAAAATAGTATCCTTGTGAGTAATCAACCCCTAAATCTTTGACGATGTTAAAGCTCTCTTCATTATGGACAAATTCTGCAACGGTTTTTGCACCAATTTTGTGGGCAAAGGAGACGATAGTCTCTACAATTTTTACGCTATTTTCATCACTATCTAGATTTTTGATAAATGCACCATCTATTTTAATGACATCTGCATCAATAGAAAGTACTCGGCTAAAGTTTGAAGTCTCAGTCCCAAAATCATCTATAGAGATTTTAAATCCAATTTTTTTAAATGCTTTGAAAATTTCTTCACTCTCTTTTGACTGTAGTGAAGTCACGCTCTCTAAAATTTCTAAATAGACTCTACTTGGGTCAATATTGTACTGCTCTACTTTGTAGCGTAAAAAGTTGACAATATCTTCATCTTTCAGATCATCCTGTGTAAGATTGATGGAAAAATCAAAATGAGAGTTTTCAAATGCCTTAAAACTTTTATCAATGATGATTTTTGTGATATTTTTTAGATAACCTCTAGTTTGAGCAACTTCTAAAAAGAAATAAGGTGGCACAATTTTGTCATTGTCAATGGCTCTGACTAGGCACTCATACTTTTCTGTTTTCTGTGTTTTATTGTTCACAATTGGCTGATAGTAGACGATTAAATTGTCTTCCATGATAATCTCTTTGATGCGTTTTGCCCAGTAAATGTTGTTCTTTTGTTGTTTTTCATGCTCTATGCCATTGTCAAAAAGTTTATAACCATTTTTCCCTTCTAGTTTGACATCTGTAAGTGCTGAGTTTGCCTGTAAGACAATTTTGTCACTATTTTCTCTTGCTAAGCCTATAGAAAAAGTGATTGATATATCAATGTTTTCATGATTTAGGTGAAGATTTTCAAAAAGGGATTTAACTGATTTTGCAAGGTTTATATCTTGATTATTGTTACAATTATGGATTACAAATGCAAAACGATCTGTAAAAAGATGAAACAATACCGCATGGTTTGCTGTAAAATGTTCCAAAGTTTGATGAACCTGTTTGACAACTTGATCTGAAAATTGTTTCCCAAATTCACTAGTGATTGTATCAAAGGCATCTATATCTAAAATAATTAATGAGATATTATTTTCCGTTGTTTCTAGATACTCTTCTAGTGCATATTGGTTAGGAAGTTTTGTAAAGGGGTTAGATCTGAGTTGTGAATGGAGCTCTAGTTGCTGTTTTTGTATTTTTTGATTTGATTCTTTGAGATTTGATATACTTTTTTCATGCTCTTTTGCTGCATATGCACTAAAAATTGTGATACAAATGTATGCAGCCGTTGTCATAGCTAACTCTTTATTTTCAAGGTGAATATTTACAATTGGTAAAATATGTAAGAGATGCGTAGTTATAATTGTGGCTGCTGCGGCATATAAACCAAATTTGTATCCTTTGACTAAAAATGAAGATATGATAAAAAGAGCAAACCATACCATTTTACTTTGATTGATATCTAGAACTAGTGTAATAGTAGTAAAGATAAAAAATGTAATGACTAAAGCAATAGTTGAAGCTGTATCATAATGGCTTTTTTTGCGTCTTAAAAAAAGCATCAGACCAATAAAAGAAAAAGAAAAAAGGATATCTATTATACCTAGAATAGCAGGACCAACTATAAGCCGGTAAATCCCTGCAAAAAAAGCAATAAACATTCCAGGAAGAAATATAGAGTTTAAGAGTATAAATCTATTTTTTTGTAAGTTTTCATCTTCATTAAAGTGAAAATTACTGGTAAGAAGATTTTCTAAAATAGTTTTAAGTTGCATATATTCTTTACTCTCATTCA
>DQTU01000160.1 GCA_015662615.1 Campylobacterales bacterium
CTGTGTCAGTCTGCCTTGCATATGCTCATCCTCATAAAGCTATGAGTATCAGGGGTTTTTAGAGGTGCCCTAAAGAGAGTGGTTTAAAAGGGATATGTGGGAGCAATGATATGCGTACTATTGAAACCATGGCGAAAGAGGGTGAAGAGACAGCAATTTTGGCAATTGATATGTTTGTAGGAAGAATCAAAAAGTATATTGGTTCTTATATCGCTTTGCTAGGTTCTGTGGATGCTGTCATATTTACAGGTGGGATTGGTGAGCATAGTGCAACAATAAGGGCAAAGGTACTTCAAAACATGGAGCCTTTAGGTCTTGTTATGGATACTAAAAAAAATTCACAGCATGATATTTCTATTTCACAAGAAGAGTCTAAAATTGCACTTTTTGTAATTTCTACTGATGAAGAACTTATGATTGCAAAAGAGAGTTATAATTTAGTGCATAATTAGGCAAAATATATTTTTTTGATACTTTTAGTAATAAATCCTAAACTTTCTTTTTTTTCTTCATTTTCCAATAACTTAACATATTTTATTTTTAGTTTCCTTGATAAAAGTGCTTGGAATATTCCACGATTATTTCACAATTTTCAAAAAATTAATTTTTCAAGTTATCTCATTTGCTTACGATATAAGAAGTAATATAAGGCAAGGAAGCAATGTGGAAATCAAGCAATTAAAAAATATTACTAAAAACATGAGTCTGCTGTATGTAGAAGATAACAAATTCTTAAGTAGAGCTAATATGCAGCTATTTGAGGATATTTTCTTGCAAGTTGATTTGGCAGAAGATGGTAAGAGTGGACTTGATCTGTATCAGAAAAATGCTTATGATTTAGTGATAGCAGATATTAATCTTCCAAAGATGAATGGTTTGGTAATGTTGAAGAATATTTTAAATTATAATGCCAATCAGCCTGTTATCGTCGTTTCTGCATATAGTGAGATAGAGTATCTTTCAAAGTTACAAGAACTAAAAATTGAATATTTTCTGACAAAACCTGTGAATTCTAAAAAAATAATTTCATCAATCTATCAAAGTGTAAAAAAATTGGAAGTAGTATAGAAGATTACCAAAGGGACTTATCCCCTTTGGTATAAATTAGATATTCTAGAAAGAGACACCTAATGATTTAAGAACTGCGTGAGTAATACCGCCAGTCGCTAAACCTTCCTTTTTTTGGTATGCTTTTACAGCAGCACGAGTTTGTGCTCCAACGATACCATCAATTGGTCCGTGATAGTGCCCTTCATTTTTAAGTGCAGTTTGAAGTGCTCTAATTGTGCTTGAAGTGATGCTTGATTGACAAATAACTCTTTTCCACTCAACTTTACTAGGAGCTACCATCTCTGTTTTTGTAATTGTTCTGTATGCTTCAGGAATTGCAGTTCTTTTTACTTCAGCTGGTTTAACAACTGTTGCAACTCTGATAGTTGTGTAAACTTCAGGAATTACAACTTCTTTTGTAGTTGGTGGTGTATCTATAACAGTTTTTGTAATTGTTTTGTATGCTTCTGGTATTGCTGTTTTACAGATTTGATGACCTGTATATTTAAGACCATTTGATATATTTGTGCCTACTGCAACCCAAGTAAATGTAGCATCGCTAACTTTTATGGTTCTTGTATAAGATGCAGTTTTCTCAGGAATTGCAACTCTCTCAACTCTTGCCGGTGTCGCAAGTTTTCTAACTTTTACAGTTTTATAAACTGCAGGAATCTCTACAACTTTAGTTGTTGGAGGAGTTTTAACAACTCTTTTTGTTACAGTTTTATAACGAGCTGGAGTCGTTATAAGACACATAACACCACAATCATTGTTAGTACCATTACATTGTGATTTTTTCCACATTGTTTTCTCTGGCTCAATAAGTATTTTCTCACTTACATTTTCATAAGTTGCAGGAATTTTAACTAATTTAGTGGAAGCCTCTTTTATAAGTACTTTCTCTTCAACATATTCATAAGTTGCAGGAACAATTTTTAGTGTCTCAGAA
>DQTU01000325.1 GCA_015662615.1 Campylobacterales bacterium
AGACACTAAAACTTTATGGATGGAAGTTTGAAAGACTCTCTACTTATCCATGAAAGCTAAAAGCTAAAAAGTGTAAAATATCCTATGCACATAACACACGATATTGAAAAGCCAAAAAGTATTAAGAGAGCTGGACTCGTTTTACGACCTGAGTCCAAACATATTAAGCCTCATTATCTCCGAATTAAACATACCCTCAGCTCTCATGGTGTAGAGGTTTTAGTGTCCCATGAGAGTGCAAAATTTTTGGATATTGAGGGTATAGATGAGCAAGAGATGTTTGAAAAAAGTGACATCCTTATTGCCATTGGAGGAGATGGAACACTCATCTCTTTAGCACGTAAAAGTTACCAATACAATAAACCACTTTTAGGTATCAATGCTGGAAATCTTGGTTTTTTAACCGATATCAGCCTCAATGAGATAGAGAGTTGTATAGATAAAATATTTAGAGATGATTACCGTATAGATAACCGTATGGTTTTAGAAGTAGAACTTTTATCACCTATGGGAAATAAAAAACTAAGTGCTTTTAATGATATCGTCCTCTCTCGTCCTACTATTGAGGGGATGATCAGTATCGATGCCATGGCCTCTTCAAAAAAAGCCATCATGCCCAAACATCATCTTAATACGTATTATGGAGATGGTCTTATCATCTCTACACCAACTGGCTCGACCGCTTATAACCTTTCAGCTGGTGGTCCTATCGTATTTCCACTCACAGAGGCTTTAATCTTAACACCTATCTGCCCACACTCTTTGACTGAACGACCAATTGTTCTTCCTGCTGATTTTGAGGTGGAGTTTTCAAGTGAAGATGAAACTATCGTTGTGATAGATGGTCAAGACACATACAACCTAAAATTTTTCGATGCGATTAAGATAAATATCGCAAAACAAGGTATAAAAATGATCCACAGAACCGATAGAAACTATTTTGAAGTATTAAAACAGAAACTTCGCTGGGGTAGTAAATGATAGAGCGTTTTCATCTAAAAGAGCATTTGAGTTTTAAAGAGACTACTTTAGAGTTTGATAAAAACCTCGTCATATTTACAGGACCTAGCGGTGCTGGAAAATCAATCCTCATGGAAGCACTTTTAACACTTTTTGGATTAAAAGAGTGTGATGCCAAATTGATAGAAGCAAGCTTAAATCTCAAAATAAACCTTGAAAATTGGGGAATAGAAGAGGATGAGCCAAATATATTTAGATATGCCAAAGACAAAAGTGCACGCTACTTTATCAACAACCAACAAGTATCTAAAAAAAATATAAAACATATCGGCTCCTCATTTATAAACTACTTAACGCTTCGTGAATTTAGAGAGTTTGAAAATGAACAACTTCTTATCCTTTTAGATGCCATTATTCTAAAAGAGAATAAATCATACCAAAAAACAGTTACCGCTTTTGAGACAAATTACCTAAACTTTCTAACAAGCAAAAAAGATTTAAAGCAAATTGAAGCAGAAGAGAAAAAAATCACAGACTTAAAAGAGTTTGCAGCGTTTGAAATCGCCAAGATAGAAGGTATAAATCCACAAGTTGATGAGTATGAGAGCCTCATGGTACAAAAAAAAGAGCTCTCCAAAAAAGAGAAAATTGAGATAGCACTACAAGATGCATCTAGAATCTTTGAATTTGAAACTAAAGTATCTGATGCACTTTTACTACTAGAGTTAGATAGTGGTTTTTTTGATGAATCACTAAACGAGCTAAGAGTAACTTTTGAAAATGCAACTGAAAGATTAAATGAACTAAGTGATCTTAATATCGAAGAGATGTTAGAGAGATTGGAAAACCTATCTTCATTAAAAACTAAATATGGTTCTATTGAAGGCTCATTAGAGTACTTAGCAGAGAAAAAAATAGAACTCTCCCGTTATGAAAATATCGAGTTTGAAAAGAGTGAGCTAGAGAGGAAGGTCAAAGAGTTTGCACAAAAAGTAGATAAAAATGCCGCCATAATGACTCAAAAACGATCAACTGCACTCAAAACACTCAGTCTTAGAGTAGAACACTATCTAAACCTTTTATACCTAGAAAATGTTACTTTTAAACTCCAAAAATCAGACCTCCATGAGATGGGATATGATCAGATCACAGTAACATTGAAAAACACAGATCTTTCAAAAGTAAGCTCAGGAGAATTAAACCGAATCAGACTCGCACAGCTTGCAGCGTCAAGTGAGTTTATCCATGACAGGGGCGGTATCTTAATCCTTGATGAGATAGATGCAAACCTCAGCGGAAAAGAGTCTATGAGTATTGCCAAAGTTCTAAAACTTTTATGCAAGACTTATCAAGTATTTGCGATTAGTCACCAACCTCAACTGAGCTCATTTGCAGAGCAACATTTTTTAGTGTATAAAGAAAATGGGGAGAGTAAAATCAAAGAGTTGGGAAAAGATGAACGAGTCCAAGAACTCTCACGAATGATAAGCGGTGACAAAGTAAGCGAAGAAGCGATACAATTTGCCAATAGCTTATTAGAAAATAAAGGGTAATTAATGAAAAAAATAATCTTAATAATATTGGCAATTGTAGGTTCAATCCATGCAGAAAATCTTCAAAAATGTGACACATGTTCTATCTCAAAAGAGTATGTGAAATGTAGTTACTATGTAGAGCAAAAAGCAGACCTTTCCAAACAAGAGTCTTGTATGATCTATGCACAGAGTATGGAAGAGGGGAATAATAACGGCAGAGCAGCATGGTATTATCTTATGGGTGGGGATTTTAAAGCGGCTATAAGAGCAGGAGAAAGTGCTTTAAAAGTTGGCGAAAAATTTGCGGCTGAACATATTGCAGAAGCGTATATGTTGGAAGGCGATAATGAAAAAGCTGAAAAATATTTTTCAATGATAGGAAAAACCAGTCCAGATGCTATTTTGATGGTTCAAAAACATTTTGAGATATTGCAAAAGATTTATCCTGACAAATTTAAAGCTGAGCGTGCTGATAAATTGTATAAAAGATAGCCAAATCAATAAAAATATTTCAAAATGAAATATTTTTAGAGTTATCCTTCAAAAAAGCATAAAATACTTCAAATATTAAATTTGGAGAAATTTATGCAAACAGCAAAAAAGATTTTAGATCAGGTTAGCGAAACGATGCAGACAAAAGGTTATGCCAACAAAACCCAACAAATGTATCTAAAATGGATAAAAGAGTATATCCTTTTTAATGAAGCCAAAAATCTAAAAAATTTAGGAATCATAGAAATTGAACATTTTAAAAACTATATTGATCTTACAAAAATGTTTTCCTATGAGTTAAAAAAACAGGCAACTCAAGCAATCTTCTTTTTATATACTCAAGTTTTAGGTATTAATTTACAAAAAGAGTATATACAAGCAGCACGAAACTTAAAACCGTACAAGAGAGCAGAAAAGCGAAAAATTGTACAGAGTGTAATGGTTTTTTAGAACGCCACAAGGCATGATTTTTTAGTATAAAGGGCACCTCTAAAAACCCCTGATACTCATAGAAGGCAAAGAAAGCTTAAGATTTAGATTTAAAATCTTGAAGGACTACTTTTCGTAATTCGAAAGATTTTATAGCTAAAGATTATGCTTTATTTGCCTTCCCTTCGGGCTTTATGAGTATCAGGGGTTTTTAGAGGTGCCCT
>DQTU01000298.1 GCA_015662615.1 Campylobacterales bacterium
CAAACTCTAGGAATGGTGTTTGAAAAATCAAGCACACGAACAAGAGTTAGTTTTGAAGTCGGGATGTTTCAACTTGGTGGTCATGCACTATTCTTATCGAGTGACAACACGCAACTTGGTCGAGGAGAGCCGATAAAAGATACTGCACGGGTATTTTCTCGGATGCTTGATATGATAACGGTGAGAACTTTTTCACAAGAGAGACTTGAAGAGTTTGCACAATACTCAACCATTCCTGTCATAAATGCACTCACGGACACATATCACCCCGTACAATTAATCGCTGATTATATGACCATGGTTGAGCATAAAAAAGATAAAAATCCAGTAGTTGCTTATGTTGGTGATGGAAATAACATGGCACATTCATGGCTGATGCTTGCTTCTAAACTTGGGTTTGAACTAAGAGTTGCATCTCCAGTAGGTTATGAGTGCGATGGGCATGAAATAGATACAGCCATGAAACAAGCAAAGATTTCAGGTGCTAAAATCAGATTTTTCCATGACCCAAAAGAGGCTGTTAAAGGTGCGGATGTTGTGACAACTGATACTTGGATATCTATGGGGCAAGAAGAGGGAAAAGCTAAAAAAGTTGAAGATTTTGAAGGTTTTATCGTAGATGCAGATTTGATGAAATTAGCCAAAAAAGATGCGATATTTTTACACTGTTTACCAGCATATAGAGGTTATGAAGTGAGTGAAGAAGTTTTAGAGCAACATGAAAAAGTTGTCTTTGACGAAGCAGAAAACAGACTTCATGGACAAAAAGGTATAATGGTTTGGTTAGATAAACAACGAAAATAAATGAGAGAGGGGAGATTATGGAAAAAAAAGATGAAAAATACGATATTGAATTAGCTGAAAAAATCAATGCTCTCTCGAAGAGTCTTGGATTTACACGAGATAACCAGACACTTTTAGAAATCAAGAAAACCGATGATAAAAACATCAAAGAGTTACATCTCAAAAATGGAAGTTGGGAATCAAGCGAACCATGGTTTGCAATTGATACCGATGATGAGCAAAAAGCTTATGCTTTTATCCCCGCTGATGCTTTTTCACAAATGATAGAAGCGATGAAAACAGCACAGCAAGAGAACTTTAACCTCAAACTTGAAAAAACAATTTGGCAAAATGTCCCGATAGATTTTGAAGATGTTTGGGTCGTAGCGATGGAAGATATACGAACGCATGCGAGGCGAGAAAGCCCAGAAAAACCAGTATCAATCGACTTAGATAAACTTTTGAAAAAAATTAAAAAAGAGCACCCCAACCTTTTTATCAACCTAAAAGAGTTTATTCCACCACAACTTAATAACCAACAATAGGAACACAATGATAGACTTTAACAAATTTACAAAATACTCAAAACCAGGACCAAGATACACCAGTTATCCAACCGCTTTGGAATTTCACGAGGGCTTTGATGCCGAAGCATTTGATAGTGAGCTTGCAAACCAAGATAGTAACAATCCAATCTCTTTATATTTCCACCTTCCATTTTGCCGAAGTGCTTGTTACTTTTGTGGATGCAATGTGGTTTATACCTCTAAAGATGAGAAAAAAGATAGATATATCGACTATTTAGAAAAAGAGTTAGAAATCCTTAGTGGGAAGATAGACACTTCAAGATTAGTAACACAGCTTCACTTTGGAGGAGGAACACCGACATTTTTTAACAAAGCACAGTTAGACAGAGTTATAAAACTTATCCAAAAACATTTTAAAAACTTTGCTAAAGATGCAGAGATAAGTTGTGAAATAGACCCAAGATATTTTACAACGGAACATATGGAAGTGCTAAAAAATGGTGGTTTTAACCGTATCAGTTTTGGTGTTCAGGATTTTGACCCAAAAGTCCAAGAGGCTGTTCATAGAATTCAACCTTTTAAAGTAACAAAAGATGCGATAGATATAGCAAGAGAGGCAGGGATAAAATCAGTCAATGTTGACCTTATCTACGGACTCCCCTATCAAACATTTGAGACTTTTAAAAAGACTCTTGATCTAGCACTTAAACTTGGAGCTGACCGTTTTGCAGTTTTTAACTATGCACATGTGCCGTGGATGAAAAAGACTATGAGAAAAATTGATGAAACGACACTTCCTCACCCTTCTGTAAAACTAGAAATTTTTAAATATACGATAGATTTTTTCGAGAAAAATGGTTACAAAATGGTGGGTATGGATCACTTTGCAAAACCAGAAGATGAACTTTTCAAAGCTATTGAAAAAGCAGAACTTCATAGAAATTTCCAAGGATATACCACTAAAGGTGGAGCTGATTTGGTAGGTGTTGGGCTTACAAGTATCGGCGAGGGAAAAGATTATTATGTTCAAAATTTTAAAGATATGAAAGAGTATGAAGCAGCAATCGATGCAGGGAATTTACCAGTTCAAAGAGGTATCAAACTAACAGAGGATGATGTACTTCGTAACTTTGTTGTCATGGAGCTTATGAGTAATTTTAGTCTCAATATAGAGAGAGTTGAAAAAGAGTTTGGGGTAAATTTTAAAGCGTATTTTGCAGATGGCTTAGAGCAACTTCAAGAGTTTGTAGAAGCTGACCTTATCACAATTTCCGATAAAGAGATCAAAGCAAATGCAACAGGTGCGATGTTGATACGAAATATCTCTATGGCTTTTGATGCTTATATGAAAAAAGGTGCAGATAACAAAAAAAGGTTTAGTAAAACTATATGAGTGTGAAAAAAGAGGATATATTTGATTTTACTAAAATATCAGACGATTGTATTAAATGCGGTAAATGCATCCCTGTCTGTACGATTCATGATGTAAATGCCGATGAAGTAACAAGTCCAAGGGGTTTTATCGACCTTTTGGGTGCTTATAAACGAGGCGAACTAGAGCTCGATAAAACTGCAAAAGATATATTTGAGAGCTGTTTTTTATGTACAAATTGTGTAGAAGTTTGTCCAAATGACTTACCAACGGATATGATTATCGAGCAAGTACGAAACGATATACGGAAAAAATTTGGCTTGGCTTGGTATAAAAAACTATTTTTCTTTCTGCTTCGTCATCGTAAGATTATGGATACTTTAGCAAGTTTGGGATATGTATTTCAAACATGTGGATTTAAAATACGAGAAAAAGAGGAGTCGATGGAGCCTCGTTTTTCACTTCCTATCATCAAAAAAGATAGACTACTTCCAAGTGCATCTAAGAAAAGTTTTCTCAATTCTTACGATGATGTGATTATCAATGGTGGAAAAGGTAAAGTTGGAATTTTTATCGGATGTCTTGCAAATTATACTTATACAAATATCGGGAAATCACTTTTAGAGATTTTAGAGGTTCTTGAAATTGATGTATATCTTATAAAAAAACAACTTTGTTGTGGAGCTCCTGCTTATTTTACGGGAGATTTTGACACAGTTGATTATTTGGCAAAGCACAATATAGAATATTTTGAAAGTTTCAAAGATGAACTTGATGCTATTATCATACCAGAAGCAACATGTTCTGCGATGGTAAAGATAGATTATGCACATTTCTTTCATGACCAAGAAGAGTGGAAAAAAAGAGCCGTTGACATAAGTAGCAAAATATTTATGGCAACAGAGTGGATGCATAATAACACTAAACTAAAAGAGATATTAGCCTCAAAAGGGCAAACTTCTGACGCTCTTATAACCTATCATGACCCCTGCCATGCTAAAAAGATGCAAGGTATTCATCAAGAGCCAAGAGAGCTGATAAAACAAAATTATAAGTTTACAGAGATGAGTGACTCAAACCGATGTTGTGGATTTGGCGGAGTTACCATGCAGACTGAAAAGTTTCATTTCGCCCTTGCTGCAGGGCGACCAAAAGCAGCAATGATACGAGATACCAAAGCTGAAATTGTGAGTGCTGAATGTAGTGCTTGCAGGATGCAGATAACAAATTCACTTTATGAGTCAAAAGTTGATACAATCTTTAAAAATCCAATTGAGCTTATCGCGGAGGCATTGAAAAAATAATGGAATATTGGAACGACATATACAAACATTTTGACCCAGTAGCATTTGACCTTTTTGGTCTTATAAAAGTTCACTGGTATGGTCTGATGTATGTTACAGCGCTTCTTTTGGGAATATTTGTAGCACATTGGATTGTAAAAAAAGATAAACTTCCTATCAGCAAGGATTTTTTAGATAACTATATCATTTGGATAGAAGTTGGTGTTATTTTGGGTGCTAGAATCGGATATATTCTCTTTTATGACCCAAATACATCTTATTATCTAACCCACCCATGGCAGATTTTTAATCCATTTGGAGAAAATGGAGAATTTGTTGGAATTCGTGGTATGAGTTACCATGGAGCCATGTTGGGATTTTTAATAGCTTCTACCCTATTTTCACTCAAATACAAAATCAATCAATGGTTTATGCTTGACATCGCTGCGATTGCTATACCTGCTGGTTATATATTTGGTAGGATTGGAAATTTTTTAAACCAAGAGTTAATTGGACGAGAAACAGATGTTTCATGGGGTATCTATGTAGATAATGTACTTCGCCACCCTTCACAACTTTATGAAGCAATTTTAGAAGGTTTAGTTGTATTTGGGCTAATATACCTTTATAGAAAAAGAAAGAAATTTGAAGGGCATCTAATAACGCTTTATCTCTTTTTATATGCACTTGCAAGATTTTTAGCTGAATTTTATAGGGCACCTGATGTACAAATAGGTTATGTATGTTGTGATTGGATGACAAAAGGACAACAGTTTTCACTATTTATGATGTTATTTAGCATTGTTTTATATTTTATTTTGAAAAATATCCCTCAGAAAAAAGTTGACTATTCATCATGAGCAAATGTCAATATATAATTGAAGGAAGACTGTACAACAAAGAGACAGATTTAGTATCTAAAATTCTTACACTTACGGCTGTATTTGATTTATCGGCAGAGATAGAAAAAACAGAAAATGGTTATTTGATTGAGATAGAAGCAGACAAAGAAAAACTTCTCGGTTTTGAACCTGAACTCTTTAAAAAACTTGCAAGCCTCATGGAGATAAGATTATACACTAAAAAAGAACCTAAACTGCCTAAAAAGAGTGTAACAAACGATAATAAACCATTTAAAATTTGTGCACGACTTCTACGACAAGACAAAATTATAGCTATCAAAGGCAATAATGGTTTTCATCTAGTCTGTAGTGCCTCAAAATCAAAAGCAGTACGTGCCCTAAGAGCGTTAATCTCACAACCTGATAAACCACTCACAATCATGTATAAAGATATTCGAAAAGCTAGACATTTTGTTTTACTATCCTCCAAAGAAGAAGCACTTTTAACATCTGACACAAAACCATTTGTAGTAGCAAGACTAAGAAATCTCCACCGTTTGGAAAAAGCAAAATATAAACACAAACTCACACCACTCATAAACACTCTAAACCAAAGAATAACACTCTCTTTGCCACACAATGGTCTCTATGAACGGCTATTTAATGAAATAGAATTTCCACTTGTGAGCATTGATGCCAATATAGATAACTATAGAGATAATCTTGAATATATCCTAGAGTCTGATGAAGAGATACAAGCACCAAATAAAAGAGAAGTTTTACAAGTTGTTTATGGTAAAACTCAAAGTATTGAACCAAAAATCGAGATAAAAGAGAAAGCATTTGAAGTCTGTTTGGATTATGAAAAAAGCACTATTGGTAATTTCAAGTTTAAGCCATTTAATCTTCTTTTTACTGATACTGAAATAAAAAAACTTCATAAAAGTTGGAACAAAAATAGAGCTAAAGAGAACTCTTTGCTCTACCTCTTTGATGCAATCACTAGTCTATCGGGAGAACTTCATCAAAAGAGTTTTATAAACCAGAGTGTTATGTTAGCAGAAGATAAACATGAGGCGTGTGAAGAGCATCTATTTGACTATAAAATTATAGATAATGAGATTGAAATTGAAATCAATTTACAAAATAGTAAACTAAACTACTTGAGTAGTACATTGACAAATACTATAGCCACTATTATCACTCAAATTGCAAAAGAGCAAGATTTAGATGTTCATTTAAGTGGCGAACTTTTTGACTACAAAAATTTAAGTGAACTTACCATTGAAAAACTAGAAGATGAAGATATAAAGGCGATACTATCATGAACGAACTCTTTAACGCAATAAATGGATTTTTATCAAACTTACTTTTTTTCGACATATTATTTGGGCAAGTTGAAGGTACTACCATACCTTTTCTTGTCGCATGGCTCATTGTTGGTGGTGTTTTTCTAACATTAAAAATGGGTTTTGTAAACTTAAAAATGCTTCGTCACTCTTATCATATTATTCGAGGAAAATATCATACAAAAGAGGATAAAGGACTCATTACCCCATTTGAGTCACTTACAACTGCACTTTCAGCAACCGTAGGACTTGGAAATATTGCAGGAGTTGCCATAGCGATATCCATCGGAGGACCAGGAGCTACATTCTGGATGATTATCGCTGGTTTTTTAGGCATGACTTTAAAATTTACCGAAGTTACACTTTCCCTTCAACATAGAGAGTTTTTGAAAGATGGCACTATTATGGGTGGTGGCATGGAATACCTTTCAAAAGGTCTTGCAAATAAAGGGATGTCTGGTTTTGGAAAAGTACTTGCGATTGTTTTTGCTATCTTTATGATTGGTGGAGCAATTGGGGGAGGAAATACTTTTCAAGTTTCTCAAGCTTTAGGGGTTGTGCAACAAGATATTCCATTTTTAAAAGAGTATCCAATTGTTTTTGGTATCGCATTAACACTCGTAACTGGTGCTGTTATCATCGGTGGTATTAAAAGGATTGCACATACTACTGTTAAAATCGTACCTACAATGGTCTTTATTTATGTTGGTGCATCACTTTGGATACTCATAACAAACTTTACACAAATTCCACATGCTTTTTCCCTTATATTTTCCGAAGCTTTTGCTCCAACGGCTGTAGCTGGTGGAATGATTGGTGTCATCGTGCAGGGATTTCAAAGAGCAGTTTTTTCTAGTGAGTCTGGGTTAGGCTCAGCTGGTATCGCCCATGCTCCTGCAAAAGTAAAATATCCAGTAAGACAAGGGTTAGTATCGCTTTATGAACCATTTATAGACACTATCATCGTTTGTACTATGACAGCCCTTGTCATCATCATAACAGGCGTTTATGACCCTGCAAATGGCTACAAAGAACTCATAGAGGCTCAACAAGGTGCAGCTCTTACTTCTGCAGCTTACGGAACTGTTATCTCATGGTTTCCGGTTATCCTCTCTATCTCAATTGTACTTTTTGCTTTCTCAACGATGATTTCTTGGTCGTACTATGGAGAGAGAGCTTGGGTTTATCTTTTTGGTAGTGGTTCTTCACTTATTTTCAAACTTATTTTTTTGAGTTTTACAGTTCTTGCCTCAGTAGTGAGTACCTCTATCATGGTTGATTTTAGCTTCATGTTGATTCTAGGTATGGCATTGCCAAATATTTTAGGATTATATATATTAAGTGGAGATGTGAAAAAAGAGCTCGATACTTACCTCAAAAAGCTCAAAAGTGGCGAATTAGATAAAGAAAGCATTTAATAAACTCTATTTAGGTCGATAATACTCTTATGTAACAAGGGAGTATTTATGGTAGCCGAAATTGAATCTGAACATTTAACATTTTTAGAGGATGGGGAAGTCCTTTATGATTTTGATTTTTTACTCTCTGAGACTGATGAAAAAGGTATCATAACCTACGCAAACGAAGCATTTGCA
>DQTU01000273.1 GCA_015662615.1 Campylobacterales bacterium
AGATAATCTCTTCAACTTGCTCATACGTGACATCTGCTTCTAAAAGAATCTCTTCTAAAAGCTCTTTGCTAAGAGTTTTCTGTTTTTTGGGAGCGACACCCTTGATGGCTTCAACAGTTTTTTTTAAAAATCCAAACATTATTTTACTTTTTCAACTGTTTTTGCGATTGCTTCTTGAATGTCCTTTTCTATCATCTCTTGAGGGGCTGCACCAACATAGTGTGTATAATACTCTCCATTTTTATCATACATAACCATCGTAGGCAGACTTTTGATACCACCAAGTGCATCTGAAAGTTGAAAGTTTTCTTTAGAATTTGTCACAGGAAAATTCATATTTTTACTGTCTCTAAACTCTTCTAGCTCTTCATTTGATTTGCTCTCTTCCATCAAAACTCCGATGATTTGAACATGATCTTTAAATGTGTTTTGTATCTCTACTAAGTGGGGAATTTCCGCAAGGCATGGAGGACACCATGTGGCAAAAAAGTCTAAAAGAATAATTTTTCCTTTATAGCCTTCAAATGATATGCCATTATCAAGAGCAGTAAGTTTTATGGTTTGACCATCAGTAGTTTTTAAATTGATGATATTTGAGGTTGGCTCTTGTTTTTGTGTTGCTGATTTTGATTGTTTCTCTTGTCCAGCCTCTTCTTTGTTCCCACATCCTGTGAATAGTAAAATAGAAACTACTATTATCGGTATAAATTTTGTTATCATGATAATCCTTGTATTTTAAAATACCATTATAAAGGAAGAGGGCTTATATTTTGGATAAAAAGAGTTTTAGAAAAGAATGTTTAAATAGACTTAAGGGACTCCCTAAGAATAGGAGATACATCTATGATAAGTTAGTAACAAAAAAGGTAGAAAGTGTTATCGCTTATCATCAACCTAAAAGTATACTTCTGTATCTCCCCATGTCTATTGAAGTTAATCTCCAAAACCTCATGAGCGTCAACCGTAAAAAATTAAAGATATTCACTCCTTTTATAGAGGGGGAAAGTTTTAAGATGGTACAATACCGGTTGCCTTTAAAACGTAATAGTTTTGATATTTATGAGCCGCCAAACTCTCAAAAAGTTTATAAAAGAGTTGATATGATTATAGTTCCTGTCGTTGGGGTTGACGGGGATTATAGAAGAGTTGGATTTGGCAAAGGTATGTACGATAGATTTTATGAAAAACTCAAAATTAAGCCTGTAACCGTGTTTGTGCAGCGAGTAAAGTGCAAAACGCAAAAAAAAGTTACAGACAGTTATGACATACGTGCAGACTATTACATCACCCCTAAAGAGCTTATTATAGGAAAAAACAATGATAACAGAGATCATTTTAGCCGGTGGCGGAGCCGTGGCAGGCGGTGCAGTAGCATTTTTTAGTGCAAAGAAGATTCACAATGCTAGTATAGATATCCACACAGAACAAGCAAAAGCAAAAGCAAAAGTGATTGAACATGAGGCTGAAATAGTGCTTCAAGAGTCTAAAGTAAAAGCTACAGAAGCAGAGCTCTCTGCTAAAAACAGATACGAAGCTAAAGAGCGTAAGTTAACGAGTGAATTCGATAAAAAGTTTGATGAAGTTGGACAAAAAGATAGAGAACTGAACAACATGTTTAAGTCTGAACTTAAGTCTATCATGGATGAAAAAGAAGAGATAAAAAAGCAGAAAGAAGAGGTTGTAAGGTTTCAAGAAGAGGTTAAAAAGCTTGAAGCGGATTTTCAAAAGAAAATTTTTGAAGCGGACTCTTTAGTAGAGAGAGTTTCAGGTATGACAAAAAACGAGGCTACAGATGTAGTGCTTAAAAGGGCTGAAGAGACTGCAAGGGCTGAAATAGCGCATATTGTTAGAAAGTATGAAACTGAAGCAAAAGACCAAGGCAAAAAAAGAGCAAATTATATCTTGGCACAAGCGACTACTAGGTTTGCTGGAGATTATTCAGCTGAGAGACTTATCAATACCGTAAATCTTCCAAGTGATGAGCTAAAAGGTAGAATTATTGGTAAAGAGGGTAGAAATATCAAAGCTTTGGAGATGCTTCTTGGTGTAGATGTCATTATCGATGATACTCCCAATGTAATCATTTTGAGTAGTTTTAATCTTTACCGTCGTGCGGTTGCGACAAGAGTTATTGAAGAACTTGTTGCAGATGGACGAATTCAACCAGCACGAATTGAAGAGATCTATGAAAAAGTAAAAGGTGAGTTTGAGCAAAAACTATTAGAAGAGGGCGAGCAGATCGTTTTTGATTTAGGTGTTAGTGATATGCATCCAGAGTTAGTGAAGTTACTTGGTCGTTTGAAATTTAGAGCTTCCTATGGACAAAATGCACTTGGACATACACTTGAAGTAGCACATCTTGCGGGAATCATTGCCGCTGAATGTGGTGGTAGTGAAAAATTGGCAGTTCGTGCAGGATTGCTTCATGATATTGGTAAAGCACTAACCCATGATTTTGCAGGAAGTCATGTTGATTTAGGTGCAGAGGTTTGTAAAAGATATAACGAGCATGAAGTAGTCATAAATGCGATTTATGCCCATCATGGACATGAAGAGGCATTGAGTGTTGAGTGTGCAGCGGTTTGTGCTGCTGATACGCTCTCAGCAGCTCGTCCGGGTGCAAGACGTGAAGTACTTGAGGCATTTTTAAAACGAACTAAAGATATCGAAGAGATAGCAACAAGTAAAAAAGGTGTTAAACAAGCTTATGCGATTAACGCTGGACGAGAAATTAGAGTTATCGCTAATGCACAACTTATCAACGATGATGAGTCTATACTGTTAGCAAAAGAGATAGCAAAAGAGATTGAAGATAAAGTTCAATATCCTGGGGATATCAAAGTGAATGTTATTCGTGAGGTAAGAGCCGTAGATTTTGCCCGATAACTGGAGTTAAAACTTTTTTAATATTTGCCGATATCTGAATATCTAAATTATTTAAGGTTTTCAGATAGATGGTAAATAAAGAAAAATTAGAGAATTTTATAATCGGTAATCATGGTTTTTCAAAGCATGAGTATTCTTTAAAATATCGATTTTTACTTATCAACTCTATGCTTTTGATTGGAGCGTTTTTAACTTTTGCCGCTACAATAGTTCGTCTTGTTATAGAATCATATGAAACAGCTATATTAGATGCTAGCATGTCAGGAATTCTTTTAGGACTTTTTTTTCTACTTCGTAAAAAAAGTAGTGCTTTTAATTTAGTATCTACGATTGCTATCGGTTTGATATTTGTTTTTTTTACTGCTATTGTTATATTCCTTAAAGATGAACAGTCAAAATTGATTTGGTTTTCATCTGTGATAATGATAAGTTATTTGACAAAAGGGCAAAAAGTTGTATTCAAATATTTATTGCTATTTCATTAACATTAATAACAGTACATTTTTTACCGTTTGTTGAC
>DQTU01000304.1 GCA_015662615.1 Campylobacterales bacterium
AGACAAAGAGTTTTCACACTTAAATATGCCAATGAACCAGCCAAGAAGTTTGCCTCCACTAAACCCAAATGAGTCAATTTTTAAGACGCTTGACCGTGAAGATATTATGACGATGCAACCTTACGAAAGTTTTGACCCCGTAGTGAAGTTTATACAAGATGCAGCAAAAGACCCAAAGGTCCTTTCTATCAGAATGACACTTTATCGTGTGGGGAAAAACTCACCAATTGTCCAAGCTCTTATCGATGCTTCAAACAATGGAAAACAAGTAACTGCTATGGTGGAATTAAAAGCACGGTTTGATGAAGAGAACAATCTTATTTGGGCAAAAGCGCTTGAAGAGGCTGGAGCCCATGTTATCTATGGAATTTCTGGATTTAAAGTACACGCTAAAATAACACAAATCATCAGAAAAAGTGAGGATAAACTAAAAATTTATCTGCATTTTTCAACTGGAAATTATAATGAAACGACAGCAAAGATTTATACAGATATCAGCTATTTTACCTCCAAAACAGAATTTCGTGCGGACTCTATAACCTTCTTTCATATCCTAACGGGCTTTTCAAAAAACAAAAAACTAAACAACCTCAAAATGTCTCCACATCAGATGAAAAACTCACTTCTTGATATGATAAAAAAAGAGCGAGAGAAAAAGAGTGATGGAAGAATTATCGCAAAGATGAATGCTTTGGTAGATACAGACATCATAAAAGCGCTTTATAAAGCTTCCATGGAAGGGGTCAAAATCGACCTTATTATCAGAGGTATCTGCTGTTTGAGACCGGGTATCAAAGGTGTAAGTGAAAACATAAAAGTAAAATCTATCATTGGTAAATATCTTGAACACGCTCGAATTTTTTACTTTAAAAATGCCGCACCACAAGCTTATATCTCTAGTGCGGATTGGATGCCTAGAAACTTGGAGAAAAGATTTGAACTTATGATTCCTATGTATGATGAGGTATTATCCGCTAAGATAAAAGACCTTTTAAATCTACAGTTAAATGATAATGAACTCTCATGGGATCTTTTAAGTGATGGCACATACAAACAAGTAGAAAGAGATAAAGATATCAAAGCAATTGGCTCGCAAGAGTATTTAGAAAACTATGTCAATAAAATCTATAAAGCCAATACAAAAAACAAAAACACTAAAGTAAAGAAGATATTTAAATGATAATGAAATACAAAGATTTAATTCCAAAAATGGGAAAAGGTAGCTGGATTGCACCAAGTGCTGATGTTATAGGAGATGTTACCATGGGTAAAGATTGTTCTATCTGGTTTGGAACCGTTATCCGAGGTGATGTACACAAGATTGTAATCGGTGACCGTACGAGTGTTCAAGATTTGAGTATGGTTCATGTGACGCATTATAAACTTGAAGACAAAAGTGATGGAAATCCAACTATCATAGGTGATGATGTCACAATTGGACACCGAGTCATGCTGCATGGTTGCACGATTGAAAATGCTTGTCTCATTGGAATGAGTGCAACAATTTTAGATGGAGCAGTTATAGGAGAAGAGTCTATCGTAGGGGCTGGAAGTTTAGTCACTAAAAATAAAATCTTTCCACCAAGAAGCCTCATCATGGGAAGTCCTGCAAAAGTTGTGCGACCATTAACAGAAAAAGAGATAAAAGAACTATATACATCTGCATCTCGATATGTAGAATTTAAAAATAATTACCAATAGTAATATTATCTTTCATTATGAAGTAAAATTACAAAAACTAATAATACTTTAATGAAAGTTGCTCTATAATATAACCCTATATTTATAATTTAAAGGAGCATATATGGCAAGAGTAATAATTATGGGTGGTGGTGTTTCAGGACATACAGCTGCGTCATTTTTAGGAAAATGGATGCAAGGAGACGAGCACGAAGTTGTAGTTGTTACCCCAAACAGTCAATGGAACTGGATTCCATCAAACATTTGGGTAGGTATTGGTGGTATGACAAAAGAGGAAGTTGTATTTGACTTAGCTCCTGTTTATAAAAAAGCCGGCGTTGATTATAGACAAGCAAAAGCTGTATCTATTAACCCTGAAGGCGGGAAAGATGAAGATAAAGCATTTATTACTATTGAATATACTGATGCCGAAAAAGCTGGTGAAACAGAAGAGTTAACATATGATTATCTTATCAACGCAACTGGACCAAAACTAAACTTTGATGCAACTCCAGGACTTGGAAATGGTAGCGGTCAATTAGGTGATCATACTGTTTCAGTTTGTACAGCTGACCATGCGGTACACGCAAGCCATGAGCTAGATGCTTGTATAGCGCGTATGAAAAAAGGTGAAAAGTTAAAATTCCTTATCGGTACTGGACATGGTATGTGTACGTGTCAAGGTGCTGCGTTTGAGTATATTTTCAACATTGAACATACACTTAAAGAGCAAGGCGTTAGAGACAATGCAGAAATCATTTGGATCTCAAATGAGTCATTTTTAGGCGACTTTGGTATGGGTGGTATCCACTTTAGCATGGGTGGTTATGCTACGAGTAGTAAAATCTTTAGTGAGTCACTCTATGCTGAGAGAGATTTAGAGTGGATTATCGGAGCACATGTGACCAAAGTTGAAAAAGGTAAAATTGAGTATGAAACATTAGATGGAGAGTTTGGTGAGCAGGATTTTGATTTTGCTATGCTTATTCCACCATTCGCTGGTGTTGGTCTTAAAGCTTACAATAAAGCTGGAGAAGATATCACAGGTACGATTTTTGCACCAAACGGATTTATGAAAGTTGATGCGGATTATACTCCAAAACCTTACGAAGAGTGGAAAGCAGCTGATTGGCCTAGAACACTGCAAAATCCAACTTATAAAAATATGTTTGCTGTAGGTATCGCATTTGCACCTCCTCACATCATCTCAAAACCGATGAGCTCACCAAATGGAACTCCAATCAACCCTACACCTCCAAGAACGGGTATGCCTTCAGCAATGATGGGTAAAGCAGTAGCTTTGAGTGTAAGAGATATGATGGAAGGTACAGCAACTGAACCAAAGCATACAGCTTGTATGGCTGAAATGGGTGCAGCTTGTGTGGCTTCAGCTGGTAAAGGACTATTTTCCGGAACAGCAGCAGCCATGACTGTATATCCAATCATCCCTGATTTTGAAAAATATCCAGGTGTTGGTAGAGATATGAATGGTACAACTGGAGAGTTAGGACTAGCAGCACACTGGGTTAAACATCTACTCCACCATGCATTCCTATGGAAAGCACAACTAAAACCAGGTTGGACACTGATTCCAGAGTAGAGAGGCGGGACTAAAGTCTCCACTTCCGTGAAAGAATAAAAATATTAAAGGAAATTAAAATGGCTGAAAAAAAGATAGAAATGACAGGACAAAATAAACACTTACACCATGTAGATCCATATAGCCCACAATTTGGGACTATGATGCCTATGGGATTTCAAAAATTCTTTAGAACTTGTGTTCTTTGGCAGATAGTTAGATTTGTAGCGATTAATATCAAAATGACGATGCTGATTTTAAAATCTCATCACTAAAATAACGCCAAAGGAAGTAATTCCTTTGGCTACGCTTCCGCTAAGGACTACCTCTTCGGCAGAGTGCCCACGCACAGTAAGCCGTGCTTTAACTATATATTTTATTGCTTTAGTGCCTCTTTAGGTTTTTTCTTCTTTTTCGGGGTTGACCCCATTGAAAACTTTATCAACTCTTCTGTACTCTTCACATGTTCTGGTATATTTTTAAAACATTCATCTAGCACTTTTGCAGCACTTAATGCATCCGAATAAGCTCTATGGTGATTACCAGCATCAATTGATAAATGCTCTCTTAAAAATCCCAAACCATGACGCTCAGCCTTTATCGTCTTTCTTGACAAATCAACCGTACAAAGTTTTCTGTTTAAAAGCTCATCAACACCCACAGTTTTTAGAGATTTTGAGATAAACCCATAATCAAATTTGACATTATGTGCTACAAAAACTGTATTTCCTAAAAAAAGTTTAAAATCATGAAGTACTTTTTTAAGAGATGGTGCATCTTTCAGATCACTCTGCTCGATATTGGTAAGCCGAACAATGGACTCAGGGATAAAATCAGCATAAACATAAGATTCAAACTTAGCAACAATTTCTCCATTTTTATACTTAACCGCACCAATTTCTATAATTTGATTTTTAACAGGAGAACTTCCATTTGTTTCAATATCTACGATACAATAAACTTCATCTTGAAAACTATTTTTTTGAGTTTTTAAAAAAATCTCTTTTTCATCTTCTGCTACGGGCAAGCCATAAAAATTTAAGAGCTCAAGATCGATATCAAGTTCATGATTCTTTTTCGCTCTTTTGATACACAGAATAAACTCATCTTTGGGCAAAGCACCTTTTTCGAGTTTACTGACTAGACTTTGAAATATTTCCATGATTCACTTCTTTAATAAAGTTAGATACCTTAATTCTATCTTTTTTTCCTTTGGTTTCCTCCACAGATGAGCTAACATCCACCCCATAAAAGCCAAATTCAGACATTTTTGCTACATTTCCTGAATCTAAACCACCAGCAAGGATGATTTTTGAACAATCAACACCCTCAAACCATGAAGGATTTATTCTTTTCCCTTCTCCACCATAACTTTCAACAAAGGCATCAACAAGACGATAATTAGAAGAGTTTAAAATATCTTCTTTTGATTTAGCTCTTATAACCTTTATATATTTGACCTCTAATGCTTCATAAAATTCATCTATTGCATCAAAATGAATTTGAGCCAAACTAAGATTGCAATCATTCATTATCGTATTTACTTCATCAGCTTCACAATTTACAAACAACCCTACTCTCTCCACAAAAGGAGGAATTTTTTCAATAATCTCTTTTACAATTTCAGGCGTCACAAAACGGGGAGATTTTTCATAAAAAACAAATCCAAGAGCATCTGCCCCAGCTTCAATAGCATCAAGGGCATCTTCTAAGTTTGTAATCCCGCAAATCTTAACGCGTGTCAAATCTGAAGGCTCTTTATTGCATCTGCATAAGAGTCATTGCCATAGACATAACTTCCAGCCACAACGATATCAACCCCTGCATCTTTCAGTGCCTGAATATTTTTATCATTAACCCCGCCATCCACTTCGATAAGGCAAGAACTGTTTCGCTTTGTAATAATCTCTTTTAATCTAAAAGCTCGCTCCAACACATTTGGAATAAATTTCTGACCACCAAATCCAGGATTTACACTCATCAAAAGAACCATGTCAAGATCATCTATCAAAAACTCAATTGCTTCTGGAGGTGTGTGAGGATTGAGCGTGATAGCAGGAGAAATTCCCAAATCTCGTATCTTCTGGATCAAACGATGAGGATGCTTCTCCTCTTCGATATGAAAAGAGATATATTTAGGATTTAATGGTGCAAAAAGATCTACAAAAAAGCTGTTGTTCTCTACCATCAGATGAATATCTAAAGGTTTTGTCGCAGCTTTTGCCACAGCACTAACCACAACAGGACCAATAGTAAGGTTTGGAACAAAATGCCCATCCATAACATCAACATGAACTAAATCACATCCCCCATCACAAATTGCTTTGACTTCTTGGGCTAAAATTCCAAAATCTGCAGATAATATACTTGGTGCTACTTGCATCAATTGCCTTTAAATAATTTTTATAATCTTACTACAAAAGCACCTAAAACAAAATAAGAGTAAAATCATATAAAAAAATATTATAGTTTTAGGAAAAAATATATACAACATCATATAACTTTTTATTATAACAGGAGATAATATGAAATATAAATTTTTAGGTTCAGTAGTTTTAAGCTCAATATTAGCAGCAGGTTTTCTTGGATGTGGATCAAATAATGATCCTGTAGTAGTAAATCCAAATGCAAAAACAGATGCTATAGCAAAAGTCTTACAAGATGCTGCTCAAATTGAGATTGATGCATCACTTGTTGATGTCAATGACTCAGATAAGATCCCATTTGGTAATGGAAGTTTTAGCCCTTTTGAGCGTGTTGCAGTCATGCCAACAGTTAAAGGCACTGACGGAAACATAGACCATAACGCCACTTATGCAAAAATAGTGAGCTTAGCAAGAGTTTTTGCTAGATATATTCCAGAGACTAATGAG
>DQTU01000327.1 GCA_015662615.1 Campylobacterales bacterium
AAAGCGATATCTTGACTCTTCACCAAAGTAGAGATAAAAAAGGCAATACCCAAAAATACCCAAGTCAATGCAAACAATAGTGATGAATAAAGCAGTAACATTTCCCAAGGAACGGCAGCTCCCTTAACAATACCCCAAACAACACCAAGTATCATCGCCACAAAAACAGGAAAAAAGACCGTCACAAAACGCCCTAATAATTTCCCCCAATAATAACTCTTTAAAGAGACAGGAAACGAAAGCATATACTCCAAGATATGGCTCTCTCTATCCCCTGATATAGAACGCACCGTGGTTATCAAGATAAAGATAGGCAGTATCACGATAGTCACTTGAATATAGACCAAAAGTAGTCTTGAAAGTCCGGAAAATCCCATCACCACAGATTGTGTCACACCTGTAAGAAAAAAGAGCGCGATAAGCCCACCAAAAACAAAGCTATACACATAAAACCATTTTGCACGAATGGACTCTTTGATATCAAGTTTTGCTACCAACCATAATGTATTCATCTTAATACCTTTTCTTTTTTTTCGCTTCTAAAATAATGGCTCTTTTTGCCATCTCATCATAATCTATGATTTCACTTCTTGGTTCACTCCCAGCCTTATGAGCCGCGTAACCAAATGCCATCGGAGTGATAGATATCGTACTCCACTTAGCTTCTCTAGCATTTATCCATTCGCCACTGTTGACATCTGTAACCCAGATGATGGCTCTTTCCGCCCACGCTATCTTATCTTCTTCAAGCCACAAAACAACACAACCGATATCATCAAAATAATATGCTCTACCCGTAGTTGGATCCGTTGTTTGCGCCGCATACTGACGGTCACTCACTACCATCTTACAACGTACACACATATCCCTATCCCAATGCACCTCATGTACACCCAAATCTATCTTTCTCTCACAGCCCCAAAAAGAGACTATCATAATAAGGATTATCCAGACTTTATAGTTTCTCATCACTCACTACTTTGCCTAAATCCATATAAACTACGCGATTTACTAAGTGTTCTATCTCATCCAAACGATGTGTGATAAAAAGTAAAATCTTATCTTCTTTGATACTTTCTAAAAGTTTATAAAAACTCTCTCTTCCCTTAGGGTCAAGATTTGCCGTAGGTTCATCAAAGAT
The DNA here is from genome assembly GCA_015662615.1 of Campylobacterales bacterium. Classification (GTDB taxonomy): domain Bacteria; phylum Campylobacterota; class Campylobacteria; order Campylobacterales; family QNZT01; genus SZUA-1433. Next base: position 1,142 of record DQTU01000327.1, read on the forward strand.
TAAAATCTCACTTTTTTTAGCCACGGCTATGGCGATAAGCAACTTCTGTTTCATGCCACCAGAGAGTTTAAAAAAAGATTTTTTCATCTGATTTTCTATATCAAGCCCCATATCATGAGCATTATCAATGATAGACTCTTTACTACATCCTGAACTTTTTGAAACATATTCTATAAGTTCTTGACATGAAAGTTTTATCGGAGGTGGTAGTTGGGGGATAAACCCTATATTTTCTACCACTTCTACACGTTGTCTGATTGGATCAAACCCATTGACTCTGATTTGCCCACTACTCACATGATAATATCCTAAGATGGCACGTACCAGTGTTGTTTTACCAGCGCCATTTGGTCCCATGATAGCCACACGGTCACCCTTTTTAAATGTGATACTAACATCATCAAGAGATTTGTCTTTATAAAACTTTTTCGTTATATGCTGTACTTCTATCATAGCATATCCGTCAATCTAAAATTAAATCCAAGCGCATCAGAGTGACATACATCGATACATCTTCCACACATCGTACAATCACCAGAAAGTACATGTTGCGTTTTAATGCCTTTTTCTGCTCTTGCTTTGGCGTATTTTGCTTTGGTCAAATCTAGGATATGGGGTTCAGGACAGACGCCTGAACACGCCATACAGTGATCACAGTTATCATTCCACTGTATCTTGGTTGCTGCTGCCCAACCAAGTACTGCATACGTAGTTCCAACAGGACAGATATACGTACACCAAGCCCGTGATGAAACAAATACATCAAACAAAAAGACGACAAAAACCCAAATAAGTGCAATACTCCAGCCATAAACAATCGCCCGACTTAGGATTCCTACGATATTCATACTCCCAAAAACGATATATCCACTAAATGCTGCTAAAGCAACAAAAAGTACCCAGAAAACATATTTGATATTATTACTATAGAGTTTACTATAAGGTCGTTTGCTGATGATACCTTTGGTAATCAATTTTCTGTGTAAATGTTCTGCGATATCTGCCAAGATACTATAAGGACAGACCCACCCACAATAAGTCCGTCCACCGATAAGAAGATAAACAATCACTATAGTCGCCGCTCCGATAATCATATTGATTCCCAGTTGATACTGCGTAGCAAAAACTTCAATGGTTGTGAAAAGATCAATCATATGAAAACCTAAAAAACGCGAGGCATTTAAAGTCCCTTCAAGAATCTGAATATCTAAAAAAAACGATAGAAAAAAGAAAAGATGAATCGCGATGACCGAGAGCCACTTCCAAAAACGCCAACTAGGTTTCACCCCACCCTTTCTAGTTTTTACAAAAAATGTACTCATCAGTGGCGTTTCCACCAACTCTTTTCGACCTAAATTGTACTTATCTATATACATAATGCCTTGTCCTATTTTTATGTCTCCTTGGTGTAGAGCAAAGCTCCACACCAATTCCTCTCACTAAAGCTGTGAGCTTGTCGAGAGTTCTGGGTATGCGCTTATTGCGCCTTAGCTTTTTGGGCAAACTCTGCTATCTCTTTTGACAATGTCTCTAACTCTTCATCGTTAAGATTTTGTAACAGACCATACATAACATAGTTCTTTTTTGTACCATCTTTAAAATCTTTTAAACTTTGAGAAACACTATCATAAGTCAGTCCAGTGATTTTAGAACCGATTCCACCTTCACCATTTACCCCATGACAAGAAGCACATTTACTCTTATAAAGGATACTTACCTCAAAGGCACCAACATTTCCAGCTTTTTCACGAAGGGCTTTAAGTTTGTCATCTACTTCCGCCTTCTTATCTTTCTCATCCTCAACTAAAGCTGATGAACTATCTATCATAGTAAGAGGTCCTGACGTACCACTCATCGTTCCAGAACTAGCACTCTTTTTACCCATCTCAACTAAAAGATCAGACTTTCTAAAAATTTCATCTACCTTACCAAGTGCATCAATCTCTTTATCTGTAGACACTAAGTTCCAAAAGGTTCCCGCAGTAATCACCAACACCAATAGCGCTAAAATATGTTTAATCATTTTTTTCTCCCTTTATTGCTCTTATTTCTTTATTAAATTCCGCGACTTCATGCGACAATGCTTTTAATTCATCTTCTGGCATATTATTTACCAGTTCATACATCAATATATTTTTACTTGGATCATTTCTATACTTTATCAACTGCCCATAGATATAATTGCCATCTTTTTCAAGCAATGAAGGTCCGATAATTCCGTTGGCATAATCATCATGACAAGCTGAACACTTCACCATAAAGTTTTTACTCAGAGCATTTTTCAAGAGGTCTATACGGACATATTGATAAGGGGATGATACTTTATGCTCTTTTTCCATCACGGTAACTTTTCCATCAACCACTCTGTTCTTGACTCTTTTTTGTGCATCCACTCTCGTAAAAGTCTCATCAGCACCTGGGTCATTATCCTTTTGTTCATCATAAGCATAGTAAAACCCTTTTTCATCTTTAGCAAGTTCTTCTTCATGTTTAGCAACTTCTTGCTCAACTCTCTTTTCACTTTGGCTAACCTCTATCGCAGAAGCAGCTACTTCAGGCGCTTCAGTAACAGCTTTATTAGCTTTGTCGTCCCCACAACCACTCATGATAACGGCAACAATAATCAAAAATATACTCTTTTTCATCCCTTACCCCTTTTTATAATATGTTTCAAAATCAACTCTTGCCTTGATGGCCAACACAGATGTTGGACAAACTTCCACACAGACGCCACAGCCTACACACCCTTCTAAAATCTCAGGTTTCATACCACCACTCTTGGAGTCTGCTATCATACGTATCGCCTCATTTGCATTTGGCAATGGACACATATCAGCGCAGAGCGTACAAGCTTTACCTTCAAAGGTGTCTAGTTTTTTAAGGATATCCTCTTCAAGTTCTCGTTTATCAGATTTATTTGGAAAATCTTCTAGTTTATAGTTTTCTCTTTCACTTGCCGTCAACGTCACCGTGTTGTCATATATACGGTTAATCATCTCTTTGGTAACATTTTCGCCTTTTAAGGCGATACAAGCATTCATCCGTGGTGTGATAGCGATACCCATCTCAACTTTTCTCACATCTTCTACATGATGATCAAGCGCGCCACTAGGGCAAGCAAGTACACAAGGAAGTAGAGGACAGAGATAACACCCCCGACGATGTGGCTCTATAAATGGTAAACCAACACCATTTCCCTCATCTATATCAGCAAGTCTAATGGAATCATAAGGACAGACTTGTAAACACTGTCCACACTTGATACAAAGCGCTAAAAAGTCCTTTTCATTTACCGCCCCAGGTGGACGCAGTAAAAGTTTTTTATCCGCTCCTAGGTAGGTAGCTCCTCCCACTCCTGTTGCTACAACTGCACCAAGTATCCCTAGTGCTGAGAGCTGCTTCATAAAGTCACGTCTGTTATTGTTTTCACTCATCTTTTCATCCTTGGATTCTTATCAGTTAATTGTAAAACGGGTTCAGAAAATGGTGCCAATTTTGCTAAAAAATCTATGATGGCAATTACTGGAGAGCCATAGAAAAATTTCACACTAGGGCTATAAAGCCACATCTTATCCGCATAAGCGTAAGCTTGGTAGGGCGTATCTCCGATTCCATCTTTATCTCTATCAAAACCTTCATAATCATCCCAATAATTTCTATCCCATCTATTATCAGAGATTTGGGTATTTTTAGAGTCATTGACAACATTTTCCATATTGCCTACGAAGTTATTTTTCTTGATATCATTGTCTACACTAAGTGCGTGAAAATGCATCCCTTCCGCATTATAAAGGATATGATTTCCCTCAATTGTATTTGGCATATCAGGCTCAAAGGATGACCAATCGATATAAAATCCTTGCGCACAGTAAATTACCGTGTTATCTT
>DQTU01000142.1 GCA_015662615.1 Campylobacterales bacterium
CAGATAGAATTCACGATATCCAATCCTATGCCAAAGCCACCGATCAGCTCTGTGCCTCTTTTGTAGCGTTTGAGTATCTCTTGTTGGTTTTCTTTGCTTATGCCTATGCCTTCATCTTTTATAGTGAGTCTATTTTTATTGAGTGAGACTGTGACTGTTTTACGGTTGTAGCTATATTTTATAGCATTTGAGAGGAGGTTATTTATGAGTTTATCAGCACTCTCTTTGTCCATGTTTACATACAAAGATTTTAAATCATCTACAATTTTTATCTGTTTAACTTCTGCTATCTCTTTATAAAAAGTGATACTTTTTAAGACCTCTTTTTTAAGATCAAACTTTACCACTTTCTCTCGCTCTTTGATATCACTAAATGCAACATGTGAAAGTGTATTGTAGATATTTGAAATCTGTTTTGAGCTTATTGAGATATGTCTTAGTAGCTTTTCTTCGGAATACCCTTTTTTTTTCAAGGCTGAAACACTCATTAAAAGTGCTGTTACTGGAGTATTGATCTCATGTGCACTGTCTTTGATAAAACGGTCTATTTGTTCAAATTTTTCATGAACAGGTTTTAAAAGAAGACGGCTGAGAAGGTATCCAATAAAGGCTATAAATATTAAAGAGATAAACATGGTGAGATAGATAAGATACTTCAATTTTTTAATATTTGTTGGCATGCTTGTATCTTCAGCGATGATATAAGTGATATTTTGAATAGGTGTTTTTAATTTTTTGACTTTTTGTATACGCTTTTTTTTGATACTCATCATGGTGTTAAAATCTACATCATCATAGGCAAGGTTTGAAGCGATTTTTTTACCAGCACTATTATAGAGACCCACTTGAAGAAAAAAATTTATAGGACAAAAAACAAACTCTTTTCCCTCCATTTGGGCTTTTAAAAGTGTGATTTCGACATCCATGACTGTCTCTTGAAGATCTTTTTTACACGCTCTTTTTTCACTATTCACCTCTTTGTTATAATATAGCGTAGCGATGATAGACATCAGAAGCAGTGATGAAAAAGTATAAATGATAATGAAACTCCATAGAGCTTGTTTTTCTGCTTTATTCAAAGCTGTATCCTAATCCTCGAATGGTTTGAATCTTTTCTGCTCCCAAGATAATACGAAGGTTTTTAATATAAACTCTCAGTGTTGCATCACTTGGCATCTCATCAAACTCCCAAATATTTTGCATCAGCTCTTCGTTTGAGATGAGGCGTTTTTGATTGTTTACAAAGTAGTTAAGGATTTGACACTCTTTAAGTGAGAGTTTATGAAAAGTGTCACCTTTGGTAATAGTATGTTTATCATAATCAAAATATAAACCCTTGTCGATTTCGATACTTTGATCCGTTTCGATGTTGAATTTTCTTTTAATATTTTCAATTCTCTGATCTAACTCTTCAAGTTCAAATGGCTTTTTGATATAGTCATCACAACCTGCGAGAAAACCATTTTTGAGGTGGTCTATATCTTGATATGCAGTGATAAGAATTGTAGGAGTATTTTTATGATAACTTCTTGCAGTTTTTAAAACCTCAATTCCACTTTTCATAGGAACATTGATATCAAAGAGAAAAAGATCAAAGTTTTTCTCATCAATTTGCTCTAATGCCTCTTCCCCGTCTCCACATAATGTTACTTCATATCCATGTTCATCCAAATGGTCATATAAAATATCAGAGAGTATGGGGTCATCTTCAAGAAGTAGTATGTTCATCATCTATCCTTTACAATATCATAGTAAAATTATGTGTAGTTGATGTGTAGTAAAACCCAGACTATATCAAGTTAAAATATCCTAATGCCTGATAAACCCCAGCAGAA
>DQTU01000079.1 GCA_015662615.1 Campylobacterales bacterium
ATTTGATAAGTGCGGGAATTACAAAAGGTGTGCAGGCGCTTTTTTGTGTTAGTAAAGATGCTAACAGTAACCTTTTTGTGACACTCTCCGCAAGAGCCTTGGATAAAAACCTCCGCATTATTGCCTTGGCATCTTCAAAAGAGAGTGAGAAAAAGATGCTTCTCGCGGGGGCTGATAGTGTAATAAATCCTTATGAAATTGGGGCTCAGAGGTTGTTTCGCTTGATGCGAAAGCCGACACTTTTTTCAGTTTTGGATAGGATTTTATTTTCAACCACAGAGATAAAAATTGGTGAGGTAAAAATAGAAAAAGAGTCGAAATTTATAGGTACAGAACTTGCTAAGATAGCTGCTAAAAGTTCTCTTAATATTTTAGTTGTTGGAATACAAAGTGGAGATGAATTTATCTTTGATACAAATAGAGTTAGATATCATGTCTGTGAAAATGATGTTATAGTCGTTATGGGTAAAGAGGCAGAGATCAAAAAATTTACGATAAATCTAAAGGAGAAGTTATGAAAGTAGGAGTAGTTGGAGCTGGGAAATGGGGACAAGCACTACATTTTGCGATTTCTCAAAAACAAAAAACTTATATCGCATCACGAACCCCAAGAGAGATTAAGAACTTTGTGAGCATGGAAGAAATCATGGAGTTTGAGTATCTTGTTTTTGCAATTTCAGCACAAAATGCCAGAGATTGGTTAGAAAATAAGTTTGTATTTAAAAATCAAAAGATTTTAGTGGCTTCTAAAGGGATTGAGGTTGCGAGTGGAAAGTTTTTAAATGAAGTTTTTAGTGAATTTGTCCCTGAAGAAAACTTAGCTTTTGTTTCGGGTCCTTCCTTTGCTGCGGAGGTTATGAAATCTCTTCCGACAGCGGTAGTGATAAGTTCAAAAAACAAAAAATTGGCTAAAAAATTCTCAAAACTTTTTCCCTCGTTTATAAAAACTTATACCTCCAAAGATGTGATTGGTGCTGAAGTAAGTGGAAGTTATAAAAATATCATCGCAATTGCTAGTGGCATCTGTGATGGGTTAGAGCTTGGGAACAATGCCAGAGCGTCACTTATCTCTCGCGGACTTGTGGAGATGACACGATTTGGAAGAAATTTTGGAGCAAAGAAAAATACTTTTTTAGGACTTAGCGGCTCTGGAGATCTGTTTTTAACAGCTACAAGCGTACTTTCTCGGAACTATCGTGTAGGGCTTGGATTGGCACATGGAAAAAGTCTTGAAGAGATATTAGAAGAGTTGGGAGAAGTTGCTGAGGGGGTTTATACCTCAGATGCAGTTTATCGATTAGTTGAAAAGCATGATATATATGTTCCTATAGCAGTTGAAGTGCATCGGATGATTTCTGGAAAAAAACCGCAAGAGAGTTTGAGGGATTTGTTGACTAAATGAAAAATTGTAAATCAAATGAGTAACTCAGGTGAAGATATAGGTAAAAAAAGAGGTAGAGTACCTAAATCACAAAACTATTCAGGTGCTGACCTCTTTTTTACCTTATAACTCTCTATTAGGTCGGCGATCTCTATCAGGTCGATTAGATCCTTCAAGTTGTTTCTTTTGTCTTAAATAAGCTTCTTGCTTTTTTGTTAAAAGATTTACAGTTTTTATTATTCTGTCGTAGTTAGGTTCATTTGTTATCTCTGATACAACTTCTTTGTATGCTATGGTTCCATCTATATTTGCAATATAAACTACTCTTCCAAAGAATCCTTCCAAAAAGCTTGGTGCAGAGATAGCTACTCCATATCTAATGCATGGTTAGCATCTTTGTAGTCAGATAGAGTCATGACATTTGTGATATTGTTTTTTTCGCAAAATCTTTCTATAGCAAAAGGTAAATCTTTTGAAACTAGTTTGATAACAACATTCTTCATTTGAGAAACTTTTTTATTAAAAGCTATAGTTTCTAATTTACATACACCCGTGTCAAATGATGGAACAAATGCAATAATTTTGAATTTTATCATCTTTTCCACCTACTGTTACTTCTTGAAATGTTTTACTTACGGTATTAAACACTAGGGCTTCCATACCAACTTTTAAACCTTTACTATTAAACCTATGAATGTAGCTGTTTGTGCATAAAGTGATGCTGACAATAGTATAAATACTAAATTTTTTTCATATTTAGACCTTTCATGTTTTGATGTTCTGACATTATATCTGTAATATTCTTAGGGTTTTTATATAAAAAATTCTTATATAAAAAAATTGTAATAATCTTTTTAAGAAGTAGTATTCCTTGTTATTGATAGTTTTAGTGCTAATTCTCTTATAGAGAAAACTATTCTTGTGTAGTTTGATATGGGATGGTTATACTATTACTCTTTGGTTAAAAGTTATTTTCATTAGTAAATCTTTATACAAGCAAACATTCGCTAATATCCAAAAACATAGACACTCCAAACAAATCTACAAATTTCACATTTCATAAAAGCACGGTGATAAGAGTCGATTTAGAGGGATTAAATTAGTTTGACTCTTACGCAGTGTTTGTGATACTAATACAAAGAAATATATATGACATTTGAAGATTTTAATTTCAAACCAGAGTTGGCGAAAGCTATAAAAGATGCAGGTTTTAAAGAACCAAGCCCAGTACAAGCAGAAGCAATGCCTATCATCCTTGAGGGAAAAGATATCGTAGCACAGGCTCACACAGGTACAGGAAAAACAGCGGCATTTGGACTTCCAGTTTTAAACATGATGGATTGCAAATCAGGAGTTGAGACGGTTATAATCGTTCCTACTCGTGAGCTTGCTACACAAGTAAGTGATGAGATATTTCGTTTTGGTAAATATCTAGGGATCAACACAGCAACAGTTTATGGTGGAAGCTCTTACACAAGACAGATAAACCATATCAAAAAAGCGGCGGTTATCGTAGCAACTCCAGGTAGATTTTTGGATTTGTTAAATAAAGGTCAAATCAATATCTCTCCAAAATTTGTTATCTTAGATGAGGCAGATGAGATGCTTGATATGGGATTTTTAGATGATATTAAAGAGATATTTACCTATTTTAAAGGTACTCGTCAAGCTTTAATGTTCTCAGCTACGATGCCAAAACCTATCAAAGAGTTGGCGACTAGAATCCTTCGTACTCCTGAGTTTGTAAGTATTACCAAGAAAAATGCTACAAATGAAAACATCAAACAGCACTATTATGTTGTTGATGAGAGAGAAAGAGATGATGCTCTTATAAGACTTATGGATTATAAAAACCCTACAAAAAGTATTGTTTTTTGTCGTACGAAAAAAGAGGTTGATAGACTTTCAACTTTTTTACTTTCACAAGGACAGAGTGCAAAAGGGCTACATGGTGACATGGAGCAGAGACAAAGAGAAGAAGTTATCAGAGCTTTTAAAAGAGGTTCATTAGAAACACTTATCGCTACTGATGTTGCTGCTCGTGGACTTGATGTAAATAATGTTAGCCATGTTTTCAACTACCATATCCCATTTGATTCTGAGAGTTATGTTCACCGTATCGGTCGTACTGGTCGTGCTGGTAAAGAGGGTTTAGCTATCACTATCGTTACTCCGCATGAGTTTAATTCACTTAAAAAGATACAAAAAGATGTTGGAAGTGCACTTGAGCCAAAAGTAATTCCTACGATCAAAGATGTTCAGATGAAAAATAAAGACTCTTTGATAGATGAGATTAAAAACCAAGAGATTAGTGAGTTAGCAAAAGATTTAGTAGAAGTTCTTAAAAAAGATTTTGTGGATGAAGATATCGCACTAAAACTTGCAGCTATGCTTTATAAAGGTAACGACATTCAAGGATCTGACAGAATTGGAAAAACCACAGCTGAGGTTTCTAAACTTTTTGAAAGATATGAAAAAGGTGGCGGAAATAGCGGTGGTAGAAACCGCGGTGGAAGAAACAGAGGTTATGGAAACCGAGGTGGAAGTGGTCGAAGAAATCGTAGTGGTGGAAGTGGCGGCGGTGGTCGTAATGGTGGAAGAGGTAGATCAAACAATAACAATAGAGACAATAGGAGATAATATATGGCATTAGCAAAAATTGAAAATAGCGAAGATTTTAAAGCATTAGTTGAAGAGACAAAAAAGATGAAAGGCTATAAAGAGCCTGTTGGATTTGGAATCGCTAGAGTTGACCGTGGTCAGAAAAACACAGAGAAAATTTTACAAGCTACTTACCCGGTCATAAACTGGAATGAAAACTTTGGCTCAGCTGCTGTTTTTGTTGCAGCACTAAAAGAGAGTGGTGTTTATGCTGATTTTAGTGGCGATGAGTATATCGCTCCAGTTTCTGCTGAGTTTATAAAACACGCTATGCATATTTTTGCACCATATATCGATGAAGCATTTGGTGATGCTCATAAAAATGTTCAAGTTATCAAATACCTAAACGAGCTTTTTGCCTCTGAAATGGTAGATGCAACTTCTTATAAAATCGTATTTTTATATGCTGATGCACCAGCACAAAGTGTTGAAACAGTTTACTTGAAACTTTATGCACTTTCAACTGCAAAAGTTCCTTTAAGAGGCGTCAATTTAAATGGAGCATTTGGAATTCTTGAAAATGTTGCATGGAGTGGAAATATGCCAATTGAATTAGCATGGCTAAGAGATAATGAAATCTCTCTAAAACTTGATGGTATGTATCCTGAAATCAGTTCAGTTGATAAATTTCCAAGATTTTTACAGCATATCATCCCTGCGGATAATACAAGAATTTTAGAATCTTCAAAAGTCAGAATGGGAGCTCAACTCCATGCAGGAACAACAGTGATGCCAGGAGCGAGCTACATAAACTTCAATGCTGGAACAACAGGTCCAGTTATGGTTGAGGGTCGTATCAGCTCATCTGCAATCGTAGGAAGTGGTAGTGATGTTGGTGGTGGAGCTTCAATCCTTGGCGTACTTAGTGGCACAGATGGAAATCCTATTAGTATAGGTGAAAATACGCTTCTTGGCGCAAATTCAGTGACTGGTGTACCTTTGGGGGATGGCTGTATCGTTGATGCTGGTGTTTCTATCCTAGAAGGGACAAAAGTTACTATTTCAACTGATGAGTTTAACAAAATCAAAGAGGCAAATCCAAGCTGGACATCTCCTGATACAGATGTTTTCAAAGGTGGTGCACTTGCAAGTTTGAATGGTATCCATTTTAGACAAGATAGTGTGACGGGTATGATAAAAGCCTTTAGAAGCACACGAGAAGTTAAACTAAACAAAGAACTTCATTAACAATTAACTCCTATTTGGTAAAATATCCCAAATAGGAGTCTACATGGAATACAGCACAGAAATACTTTCACTTATACAGTCACTAGAGCTGCAAAGGATAGCAATACTTGAAAATTTTGCTATGATTGCCATCGTTATTTTTTTAATAAACTTTCTCTTCTTTTTCAAATTTAATTCAAACTTTCTTCCAGTTTTAGGGCTTAGCTTTTTTGCACTTATTGGCAGTTATTTTTTCTTAAATACCAAATATAAAACGGCAGTTGAGAGTGATTTACTTCCAAAATTGGTAAAAGGAATTGATTCGGATTTTAACTATCTTGGTAATGAACATATTAACTTAGCAGATATAAATAGTTTAAAATACTTTTCGCATGAAATAGAAAACATCATGAGTGACGGTACCATAAAAGTAGAGAAAAACAGCAAAAGTGCTGGACTCTCATTTGTGACTTTAGAGAGTGTCAATATTGATACGGAAGAGGGCGAACATGAGACAGATAGGTTTGATGGTGCGGTGGTTGTTTTAAATCTTCCAAGCTCATTTGACCAAAAATATCTTTTGAGTACAAAAAAATCAAAAACGCCACAGTTTGAAGCTGGGGATTATTTAAATCCAAAAAAGATGGGCTTAAAAGCTGTTAATGCAGTGTCTGAGGATTTTATGCTCTATTCTGAGAGTGGTGCGTCCTCATTGGATGCTGATATTATCAAAAAAGTATTAGCGTTTAGAGAGAATTTAAAAACTGATAACTGGGCAATTTTTACTGGAAATCGTGGTTATATTTTTGTTGATGGCATAAAAGGTAGTTTTGATATTTCACTGTTTAAAAATTTGAAAGACCAATATTTTATTGCAAATTATACACATTTGTTAAAAAGAGTTAAGGGATTAATCGAGGAGTAGAAAATGCCTAGACCTAAAAATAGAGATGAGTTACTTTTCCTTAGCAATGTGAATTATAAAAAACTATTTGATTTGGTAAGCTCATTTTCAGATGAAGAGATTCATAATGAGTATATCTTTGATAACGGTAGAGATAAGAATATTCGAGATATTAAAGAGTCCATCTTCTGTTGCATTAAAATCTACTCCAGCTTTTGCTAAAAATCTAGGTGCAATAATCTTTACTATAACATAGTCTTTAGTAGTTGCATTTTTATCATCTGTGACTATGAGTGTGGTATTATACTTGTTCCACATCCATTAAAAAATAGTAAAAAAAGAGAGTAAAAGAGTTGAGCTTAGTTTGTGTATATTATTCTTAAGCATAAAGTACTCCTTGAAATATTAAATTGATAATACTCTTTAATATATACTTTGTCAGGAGTTCTTTATATTTCATTATTAGCAAGAGTGTCCATTTTTATATAATAAAAATAATTTGTAATTATGTAGCTTCTATTTTATTTGAATAATTGAATTTATCACTAAAAAATTATACAAAGCTTTTTTTGAGGAAATAAAATTCTCTTATACTTTTTTAGTTGATGTATAGAAATGTAACGATTTTAAATAGTGCCATAGGGGTCAGGGCTTTACTTTTTACTTTTTCTTGCTATAATAATCCCAAAAGGAGACATTATGGCAAGAAAAATCCGAATAGAGAATGCAGGTTTTCATCATATACTAAAAAGAAGAGTTATTTTTGACACAACAAGATAAAGATAAA
>DQTU01000169.1 GCA_015662615.1 Campylobacterales bacterium
GAAAGATAAGCCAACTACTTTTGTCGTGCTTGAAGCATGGGAAAATGAGGAAGCACTTGACGGGCATAAACACTCAGCACATTATCTCCACTATAAGAGTAATTATGAGCCGTTTACCGCTGATAAATACTCTGATGATTTAGTCAGTTTGGGCTAATTTATCTTGTTACGATTGTGTAAACAATCGTAACAAACCTTCTTTACAAAGCGAAAGTAATTCACGACTTTCCGCATCTTTTTAGTACATATTCAATATAATACAAACAAATATTTAAATACTTTAAAAGGACAATCTTAATGAGCATACCAATACACCAATACGATGCTGTCATAGTTGGGGCGGGTCTTGCCGGACTTGCTGCTGCTAGAGAGCTAAAAAGTGCTGGAAAAAGCGTTATCGTTTTAACCAAACTACACCCCCTTCGTAGTCACTCAGGAGCCGCACAAGGCGGTATCAATGCTGCTTTTGCCAAGGAAGATAGTATCGAGCTTCATGAGTTTGATACGGTAAAAGGTAGTGATTATTTAGCCGATCAAGATGCAGTTGAGTTTATGTGCCAAACTGCACCAGAGCTTGTAAGATGGATGGAAAAGATGGGAGCTGTTTTTAGTAGAAACGAAGATGGCACGATTGCACAACGACCATTTGGTGGTCAGTCACATCCTAGAGCATGTTATGCTAAAGATAGAACAGGACTTACTTTGCTTCAGACAATGTTTGAGCAAACCAATCGTTTAGGCGTTGATTTTTTAGATGAGTGGTATGTATCTGATATCATTTATGAAGATGGTGTTGTAAAAGGTGTTACTGCTTATGATATCAAAACAAGTGAACCTGCAATATTCAATGCAAAAGCTGTAATGTTCGCAACAGGTGGATATGGAAGAGCTTTTAAAATCAACTCAAATGCACATGCAAATACTGGAGATGCACTCTCAATCGTAGCGCGTCATGGCTTGCCACTTGAAGATATGGAGTTTGTTCAATTTCATCCAACAGGACTTGCTGGAACTGGAATACTTATGAGTGAAGCAGCTCGTGGAGAGGGTGGAAAACTGATAAACTCTGAGGGTGAGCGTTTTATGGAAAGATATGCGCCTTCTAAAATGGAGTTAGGACCTAGAGATCTTGTAAGTCGTTCTATCACTCAAGAAGTTCTTGAAGGGCGTGGAGTTGGACCTGATAAAGATGCAGTATTTTTAGACCTTACGCATCTTGGAGAAGAGAAGATAAACGAAAGGCTTCCTGAACTTAGAGATTTGGCTATTACATTTCTTGGTTTGGATATGGTGAAAGAGCCTATTATGATTGCTGCTACGGCACATTACTCAATGGGTGGAATTCCTGTAAATATCGAAGGACATGTTAGAAAAAGTCCTACAGAGTTTGTAACTGGGTTTTATGCAGCTGGCGAGTGTGCATGTGTGAGTGTCCACGGGGCAAATAGACTGGGTGCAAATTCAGTTCTTGAAGCACCTCTTTTTGGTCGGCATGTTGGTAAGACGATGGCTGAAGATATAGATAAATTAACGCTTATGGATGTTAGTGCAACTGCTGCTGATAACATGTTGGCTGAGATGAAAAAAATAACTGAAAGTAATGGAAACGAAAGAGTGCCAGCTTTAAGAACAGAACTTCAAGCTTCTATGACAGAAAATGCTGGAGTTTTTAGAACAGAAGATTCACTTCGAAAACAAAAAGACCTTATCAAAATTTATCGAGATAGATTTGAAAATATTCGAATAGATGATAAGAGTAAGATTTACAATACTGACTTACAAGAGGCTATCGAGTTAGGGCATATGATTGATTTTTCTGCATTTATTGTTGAGGGCGCATTGCTGAGAAAAGAGAGCAGGGGTGCACATTTTAGAAAAGATTTTGATACTCGTGATGATGAGAAGTTTTTAAAACATACTTATGCAACGATGGATGAAAATGGCGATATAGAGACAGAGTATGGCGATGTTGTGCTTGGTAAGTTTAAACCAGAAGCTAGAGTATATTAAGGAGGAATGATGGCAAATACAGAATCAAAAAAGATGACATTTAAAGTTTTTAGGTTTAACAGCGAGACTGATGTTCTTCCTCATTATAAAAATTATGAGATTGAAGTTCGGCCGGGTGAAGTTATATTGGATATTCTAAATCGTATCAAATGGGAACATGATGGTTCATTTTCATATCGAAGAAGTTGCAGACATGGTATCTGTGGTTCATGTGCGGTAAAAGTCAATGGAAAAGCGACACTTGCTTGTAAAGATAGAGTAAGTGAGCTTACTGAAATTTTTGGAGATGAGCTTGTTATAGAGCCTCAGGATGAAAAGAGAGTTATCAAAGATATGGTAATTGATAAAAAGACTTTTTGGGCAAAGTATGATGCAGTTCAGCCTTATTTAAACAGTGTAATTGATGAAACACCAACGGCGGAAAATATTGTATCTGTCGAAGATGCTGAGAAAATTGATGAAGCGGATTACTGTATCCAGTGTGGTAACTGTTACTACTCATGTCCTGCGGTTAATGCAAATGAAGATTACCTTGGACCTGCAGCACTTGCTATTGCTTATAGATTTAATGCAGATGTCAGAGATGATGGTAAGCGAGAGAGATTAGATACGGTTAATAAAATTGGCCCTGGGATTTGGGATTGTGTGAAGTGTTTTGAGTGTGCCGAGGCCTGTCCAAAAGAGCTTGACCCTATCGGGAAAATCACAAAACTTCATCAACAAGTTTTTGAAGAGGGGATGGCTGACAACAATGTAGCAGTTCGTCATGCCGTAGGATTTAAACCTTCAATTATGAAACATGGTCTTCTTGATGAGGGTGAGTTGGTTCGTTATAGTGAAGGAAATATCGGAGTATTAAAACATCTTCCAGTTGCTATAAAAATGCTTAAAAAAGGGAAAATCATCATGCCTTGGAATATGCCAAAAAGTAAGAATCTTGATGAAATTAAAAAGCTTGTTGAGATATCCTCAACTGCGAAGTTTAAGGGGATAAAATGAGTAAGTTAAAATACGCACTTTACACGGGATGTACAGCTAGAGAGAGTACTCCTGAGCTTTTGATGTCAACATTGGCGATTGCTAAGGCTTTGGATATCGAGTTGGTTTTGCTTGATGAAGCTTCATGTTGCGGCGCGAGTCATCTTCAAGATTTTGATGATCAACTCTCACTAGTTTTAAATGCTAGAAATATTGTTTATGCTGAGAAACTGGGACTTACTATGGTTACGATCTGTAATACATGTCAGTTAAACACAGCTATGACAAAAGAGAGACTTGACCATGATCCAAAACTCAAAGAGACTATCAATGGTAAATTAAAAGAGGTTGGTTTAGAGTATAAAGGGACAAGTGAAATTAAACATTTCCTTTATGCACTTGTTGATGATTTGGGAATTGATGCAATTGCCAAAAAAGTGACTAAGCCACTTACTGATATGCAAATCGGTGCATTTTATGGTTGTCACAATATCAGACCGAGTGAACTGCATGCAAAAAGTAATGGTGGAGAGAGTGCTTATGCTCCAACTTCTATCGATAGACTCATCGCCGCTCTTGGTGGAAAAAATGTTGAGTATGAGCATAAAAACAAATGTTGTGGTTTCCATGTCGAGCTTCAAAATCCAACAACAGCAAACAGACTCTCCTCTGTTGCAATGCTGGATGCGATTGATAATGGTGCGGAAGTTCTTGTAACTCCATGTCCTTTATGTCATCTAAGAATGGATACACAACAAGCACATATCTCAGAAGAAGCGGGAAGAGATGTTAAAATTCCAATTCTACATTTACCTCAAATGGTGGGTATAGCACTTGGGATTTCGCGAGAAGAGTTAGGTTTACAACATCATGTTAGTGATGTGACATTCGTATAAAAATCTAAATAGGAGTAATTTTATCTTAATTTAATAATCTTATGATAAAATTCTCTTGTATTAAAATATAAGGAAAAATAATATGCCAAAAATTAATAAGTATGTAGACATTGACACAGTAGAGAGAGAAGCTAAGAAAGATTTAATTGATAGACATTCACCGTTTATCCATTGTGCATCAGAAGCTAAAAAAGGTGAGCCATTTGAAGTAACCGTTAAAATGGGTAACGAGTATACGCATCCAGATGATTTTGATCACTATATCGAGTCTGTGACACTATTTAACGGTGAAGTTAAATTAGCACAAGCGACTTATATTCCAGGAACTTTAGGAAATACTAAAGCACATAACACAACAACATTTACA
>DQTU01000082.1 GCA_015662615.1 Campylobacterales bacterium
AAAAACGACTTCTCGTGCTCTAACAGCCACTCTTTGGTCTTAACTCCATGTATACCGCTATAATGCCCTAGATGACCATCTTCCTTGATAACACGATGGCATGGCACAACGATAACAAACCTGTTTTTTGCCATAGCACTTCCAACCGCTCTATAAGCATTTGGACTTTCAGCAAGAGTGGCTAATTCTTTATAAGAGAGTGTTTGTCCATAAGGAACTTGCATCAAAATTTTATACACTTTTTTCTCAAATTCACCACACTCCATCGCCAAAGGTAAATTAAAAACCTTTATCCCTTTAAAATAAGCATCTAATTGCAAAATTGCTTCATCTAAGAGTATGTTGGTATGACTCACATGCGTTTCACTACTACAAAAGGAAATTGAAATAATTTTTCCTAAATGCTCAACAACTTCTAAAAGTCCAGCAGGAGAGTGTAAATAGGCATAACTTTTCATAAGAGTTCCTTTTGAAAAATCAATAAATTTTTATCACTTATATCAGAAAAAAGTGCAACTTCTTCTACTACCAATAGTTTTAAAGAACTCATAGCTTCAATATCCTCTATCTTGTGATAATACTGTACAATTTCCGCCTGTTCTTTAGTAAAACAATCCCCCTCTTTTTCAAAAAGCGTAATTTTCGTTTCAAGTATATTATCTTCAAACTCTGAATCAATAGCAATAAATAGATTTTCCTTATCAATACTCAAACTTCCAGCAGTTACCTCTTCAAAACCAAACAGAGTATTTATATCACAGATAAATATCCCACCATCATTGAGTCGTTTTTCGATATCTTCTAAAAACTGCTTCAACTCATCTGCATCAAAATAGTTAAGTACATCTGCAACTGCTAACAAAGCATCATATTTTTGCGTTAACTTATCGAGACTTATACGTCGAGCATCTACACCTTTTGCTTTTGCTATTTGAATCATCTCATGGCTTATATCAATACCTTGGGCATTATATACTTTTTGCAGATGCAACAGAAGATTTCCATTTCCGCAGCCTACATCCAAGATAGTATCGATTTTGTATTGTGAAAGTTTTTGTAGATAGATTTGATAGAGCTCTTCATACGCTTCATCAAAACCAATGTAGGATTCGACTTTAGCGTATAGATCTAGATGTTTCATTATGAGTCGAAGAGTTTCTTTATAATCATTTCAAAGATAGAGTAATCTCCATCATCACAATTATCTTCAACGATAAAACGATTAAGGGTGTGCATATACTCTAGTTTTTTGTAATTACTTCCCTTGAGTTGCTCTTTTATCACAGCAATTTGCTCATCGATATTGGATTCAAGGTTTTCCACATTTTTATAAAGTCGTCCAACTTCCTCATCACTTAACTTTTGCTCTTTTTGAAAACTATTGCAAAAGTCACATAGCTCATTACCTTTATTCTCTTTTTGATAATTTACAATACTACATATCAAAACACCAGTTGCAAACCTAAACCCTTGGATATCCGCAACATCAAAGATGCCATCTTTTGTTCCAATTGAGTCATACCATTTCTTTAATGACATATTTTTCTCCAAATCTCTTTTCTTAATTGTAACACATTTTAGTTACAATGACTCTATGAGCTTTGAACTACACTTACCCTTATGGGCTATCCTTTATTGTGGTCTAATTTTTGCAAACGGTATCGTCACAGTTATTATCAGCAATAATAAAAATATAACCTACATTTTAAGTCAACTACTCTCCTCTGCTTTTATGATTAGTTTTTTCTTTATTTACTATGGAGCGGTTAAAGGGGCTAATGAGAAAACTGTTTATGTATTAATGATTACTTTTATCCTCTTTCAAGAGATTTGGGTTAATCAATCACTTTATAAACGCATTATTGTAGAACAAATTCCTCAAAATGAGAGAAGTGTTGTGATATCTGCTTTAGGTATTACCATGGCAATCTTCTTATCGCCACTAATTTATATAATATTTTCCTTATTTTAAAGTTTATTTAAATAGTTTAAGATAGAATCCTACCTATGAATGAAAGCTTAAAAATATTTGCAAACGATCTTAAAAACTCTTTTAAAGATTTGATACCTATCATACTCGTTGTTGCATTTTTTCAAATTTCTATTATCCAAAAAGTACCTAATAATTTAACCTCAATCATCATCGGACTTACTATCGTAGCTATTGGTTTAGCACTTTTTATCAGAGGTTTAGAGCTTGGTATTTTTCCAATCGGCGAAAATCTAGCTGTTGATTTTGCAAAAAAAGGTTCTGTGTTTTGGCTACTTTTATTTGCTTTTACTATGGGTTTTGCCACTACAGTCGCTGAACCTGCACTCATAGCAATTGCTGATAAAGCAGCTTCGATAAGTGAGGGCAAGATAGATGCATTCTTTTTACGAATGACTGTAGCCATATCAGTTGGTTTTGCAATAGCCCTTGGGTCACTTAGAATACTGCTTGGACACCCTATCCAATACTACATCGTGGGTGGATATATCTTAGTTGTTGTTATGACATTTTTTGCCCCAAAAGAGATTATAGGGCTGGCTTATGATAGTGGCGGAGTTACAACTTCTACGGTAACTGTACCTCTAGTGGCAGCTTTGGGAATTGGTCTAGCTTCTAGTATCAAAGGTAGAAATCCTGTTATTGATGGATTTGGACTTATCGCCTTTGCATCTTTGACACCTATGATATTTGTGCAAGTTTATGGAATTATAGTTTATGCTATGGCAGATGCTAATACTACTGTTACAACTGTTATAGAAGTCGCATCAGCCACAGCCTCTGTTTATCAGTTTGACATCAAAGAAGCCCTACTTGATTTGGTAGGAGTTATAAAAGATGTTGCACCTATCATTTTAGTAATTCTATTTTTTCAATATGTAATCATAAAAAAACCAGTTCCTCACATAAAAAAAACTACTACTGGAATTGTTATGGTGGTACTTGGTCTATATGCCTTTATCATCGGTCTGGAGATGGGACTTTTCCCGATAGGTGAAACTATCGCATTTCAACTCACATCCATGGGA
>DQTU01000230.1 GCA_015662615.1 Campylobacterales bacterium
AAAAAACTTAAAAATGCTCAAAGTTCTTACTATCCAAATCTTAACCTAAGCGGCTATTACGGTAGTAATTATGGGGAGAGTGAGAGTGATGAGATTTGGCAAGTTGGGTTGGGGTTGAATTGGGTTCTGTTTGATTTTGGTTCTCGTTCTGCCTTGATACAAAAGGCAAAAATAGAGCAGTTGCAAAGCACGCTTCAAGCTAAAAAAGTTGAACTCTCTTTGGCAAAAGATTTACTAGAAGGGAAAGCAAGAGTCGATATCGCTGTTAGTAAACTTCAAAGTGCTAAAAAAGAATTGGCATTGGTTGAAGAGACAACAAAAATTGAGAAAATGCGATATAAACAGGGAGTTGGAACGATTTATGATTTACTCTTTTCTGAGAGTCGTCATCAAAACACAATCAGCAAAGAGATAAATGCAAAATACGCACTTCAAAGTGCCATCTTTTACTACAAATACATCACAGAAAATGGGGAAACAAAATAATGATAAAAAAAATAATAGGGCTACTTGTAATCATAGCCATAATAATTGCCGCTGTAACACTTGTAAAAAAACGAAAACAAGCAGTTGCTGATACACCTACCGCTTCAGTAATGCTCACAACAGTAAAAACTTATAAACCAACAGTTAAAGAGATAAGTGAAAGTGAAACATTTTTAGCAACTCTGCAAGCGGTAAATCAACCTCAAATCAGCTCAAAAGCAAGTGGATACATCAATAAAATCCATGTCAAAGAGTCCCAAACTGTAAAAAAGGGTGAACTTTTGATAGAGATTGACAATGCTGATATCATAGCTTCAGTAGAGGGTTTAAAAGCGAGTCAACAAGCTGCAAAAAGAGATTTATCATTGGCTTATAAAAGTTTAAAAAGAAGCAAAGCACTCTTTGATATCGGTGGAATTTCAAGAGAATCTTATGAGATGGCACAACTCTCCGTTGAAAATAAAAAAGCAAAACTTATAACCTTTGATAAAAACATCAAAGCCAAAGAGAACCTTTTAACTTATACTAAAATCCATGCTCCGATATCTGGAAAAGTGGGAACGATATTTATCAAAGAGGGTTCACTCTCAGCTCCTGGTAAACCTATCTTAGATATCGTGGGAGAAGATAAACGACTTGTTTTCTCATATGCTCCAAGCACCGCTATCAAAGTAGGACAAAAAGTAGAGGTCAATGGATTTACTGAAAAGGTGACTTCACTATATCAAACCAGTAAAAACGCTCTATTAAGTGCTGAAATCGCCCTACAAAACGATTTAAACTTACCTAGCGGTGCATCTGTAGATATCAAAGTAACTTTTAAAAGTGAAAAAGGAATAGCAGTACCGTTAAATGCTCTTTTGCATGATGATGGCGTTAGCGTCATGGTCTATGAAGACAATGCGTTTCACAAAGAAAAAGTAGAAATTATCGTCTCTGATGATTCGTTTGCGATTATCTCTCCTGCTATTAGCAAGCCAGTTGGTGTAGGAAGCGAAGCAAAACTCTCACGACTTCCAGCAATTCAAAATATCAAAGTAGTTTTCGATGGAAAATAGTTCTTTTATAGAGAAAGTTCTTAAGCGTCCAGCGTTTATCTATTCGTTTTTGACACTGTTTGTCTTTTTGGGGATTATCGGATATGGTCAAATTGACCGTAAACTTTTTCCAGATTCTAACCCTCCTGAAATCGCTATCGTGATGATTCAACCGGGTGCTTCTGCCAAAGATATCGCTTCAAATATCGCAGTTCCTAGCGAAAAAGAGTTTTACAGTATCGATAAAGTAACGAGAGTTTACTCAAATACTATCGATGAAGTAAGTGTTATCAGAGTTGCATTTGATTATGATAAAGACCTCTCAGAAGCAGCAAATGATGTTGCAAACTCTATCAATAAAATAAAATCATCACTTCCAAGTGACCTGCTTGAACCTCAAATCCATAAAATTTCATCCGCTACGCCTCCTGTCATCGTATTTGGTGCGAGTAGTGATAAACTCTCATTGCAAGATATCAAAGAGATTGCAGAAAATGAGATAAAAAATGCACTTCTTACCGTTGATGGTGTGGCAAATGTAGATATTTTTGGTGGATATAAAAAAGAGGTCAAAGTTGAAATCGATAAAAAACTTCTTGACCGTTACAATCTTCCTATCAATGCGGTCATAAATGCTCTAAAAAAGAATAACAAAGATTATGCCATAGGTTTTATCGAGTCCAAAGATAGCAGTTTTTTAGTTAAAAATATCGGAAAACGAGATAGTATCAAAGAGCTTTTAAATCTTCCGATAAGTGCCCAGATAAAGTTAAAAGATGTAGCGGAAGTCAAATTTGAACACTATAAAAACTCAGCTCTTTATTATGGAAATGGTAAAAAAGCTATTGCCATTTCTGTCCAAAGAGGAATAAGTGCGGATGTTGTTAAAACTATTGAAAACGCAGAAGCAAAAATTGCAGAACTTTCTCAAAAATACCCTGCAATCTCATTTGAAACGACCGACACACAAAAAGAAATCATTGAGCAGAGTATTTCAAACATGTTTGAATCCCTTAGAG
>DQTU01000077.1 GCA_015662615.1 Campylobacterales bacterium
AAGTAGATGACTTAGATGATTTGACTTTGAGTTTAAAAAAGACGCAACAATCTTTGATTGATGAAAACAGTAATCTACAAGATGCAAAAACAGTTTTATTATCTGAAAAAAATATTCTATTACAAAATATCGTCAATAAATCTCAAGAACTTGAGTCTATGGATGACCAGTTATCGGAAATTGAAAAACTTATAGGTATAGAACCCGATATTAGTGAAGCATTTGACAACAGGGCTCAAGCAGCCAAGCAAAAAAGTTTGAAAAACATAGAGTCTGCAAAATTATCAATCGCAGAACTATCTTTGCTAAATAAAAGTATTCCTACTGGTCTGCCGTTAAAAAGTTATAAAAGAATTTCTGATGGTTTTGGTTATAGAATTCATCCTATTACAAAAAAGCGTGTTTTTCATTTTGGATTAGATTTTGCGGCTAAGACTGGTACGCCTATTTATGCTCCTGCTGATGGTGTTGTCTCTTATGCAAAACGAAAAGGCGGCTATGGGAAGTTTTTACTGCTTGACCATCCGTTTGGATTTAGTACTGGCTATGGACATTTAAATAAGTATGCCGTCAAAGAGGGTACTTATGTATATAAAGGTGATCTCATCGCTTATGTGGGAAATACAGGCAAAAGTACCGGATCACATCTTCACTATGAAGTCCGTTATCTGCACAAATGGTTAAATCCTAAATCTTTTGTCAATTGGTCTGAAGATAGTTATCAGAAGATTATGAAAAAAGAGCGTCGCGTAAAATGGAAAAAATTAATTGAGCAGTTACATCATAGGTATACCTATAAAAGTACTATTGCTTTGAAGTAGAGATTAGCCTTTTAGGGCTTTTTCTCTAGCTTTATCTTTTTTACTTTTTCGTTTACCTTTAACGGGTGCTTTACCTTTGACTTTTTTAGGCGCATCTCCCATTAGTTCAAATCCCTCTATCTCTTCTCGTTCAAGTTTAACATCACTTCGCTTTTCGATAAGTTTAAAATGGTCACTATCCTCATGTCCTACAAAAGAGAGTGCAACTCCAGATTTTCCAGCTCGTGCTGTTCGACCAATTCGGTGGATATAATCAGCAGGAGAGCGAGGCAAATCAAAATTTACAACGCAAGAGATATTATCGATATCCAGCCCCCTCGCCGCGATATCTGTTGCAAAAAGGATATGAATTTTTCTAGATTTAAACGCATTTAGTGTGTCGTTTCTATCTTCTTGGTCAAGGCTTCCGTGGAAAGATTCTGCTTTAAACCCATGTTTCCTAAATTTTGCGGCAATATTATCAGTTGCTCTTCTGTTTGCCATAAATACCAAAACAAGTTCCCAATCATTTTCCGTTAAGAGATGTCTAAGAAGTGGACCTCTATTTTCACGATTTACCTCTATCGCACGCTGTTGAATATTATCGACGGTTTGTCTCTCTTCTTCTATGGTGATTTCTATGGCATCTTGTGTAATTCTTGAAGCAATCTCTTGCATCTTAGGAGGGTAGGTAGCTGAAAACAGAAGGTTTTGTCGTTTATCAGGTAGTGCTTCAAGGATAATATCAAGCTCCTCTGAAAATCCTAAATCAAGCATTTTATCTGCTTCATCAAGTACAAAAAATTCAAGCTTCGATAAATTTATCTGCTTTTTATTTAGGATATCAATCAGCCGTCCAGAAGTTGCCACTACTACATCACAACCTTGTTGTATATCATAAAGTTGGTCTCCGATACTCTCTCCACCGATAACACTAACAATTTTGGGTTGTTTGGATAAAAACTCGCCAAAAGTTTTAAAGGTTTGAGCCACTTGAATGGTTAACTCCCTTGTTGGTGTTAAAACAAGTGCTTTGATCTTTGATTTCCCCTCTGGTATGTTTTGTGACCAAAGTTCCAATAGTGGTAAAACAAAACTTGCACTTTTACCACTTCCTGTTTGGGCTCTTGCTAGGACATCTTGTCCAGAAAGTACAAGTGGAATTACTTTTTCTTGGATAGGTGTTGGTTTTGTAAATCCACTTTTGTCAAGTGCTTGTTTGATTGGTTGTGAGAGTTTAAGGGGTGAAAATGGCATCTTGTAGTTTCCTTTGATGACATAATAACATAGTTGTTGCGGTAATAAGCAGCGAGGGGTGTATTTGTAACACCACCTCACTAGTGTAGACTATCTATTTGTCATATTTATGATAAAGATAATCGGCCAGTCCTGTTGTCTCTTCATCACTCATAACCCCTTTTAGAGACGGCATAAGACCAAAGTCTTTAATTGCTCTTTTTCCATAAAGAGATTTTCTTTTATCAGGTTCATTAATATAATCTTTCACAAAAGTGATGAATGCTTCTTTAGTTTGCTTACAACATCTCCAGCATAGGGAGCTTCATATATATTTGTAATTTTTCCACCAGATTCATTTACGCCTACTACTGTAGTGTGACAACTTGAACAGTAGTTGTTAAAAAGTTCTTCTCCTGATTGAGCAAATAGTGTTGATGCAGAGAGTAGTGTATCAAGCAGAATATTTTTTGTCTTCATCTTTATTAAACCTAATAATTAAATATACTTTCAATTATATCTAAAATTACACTAAAAGCATTTTAATAGCGATACTATAAAGTGCAAGAGCCAGAATTTTTTTAATCGTTGCAGACGATACTTTATGATGCAATATATAATTTCCTATCATCCCACCGATATATGCAGCAATTCCAACTACTGCCAAAAGAAGATAATCAAGTTCAATATGGTTCGCATAACTCAAAAAAGCAACAATAGAAGAGAAAGGTATCACAAATGAGATACCAATGGCAATTTTTTTAGCATCATATCCAAAAAGAAGTAGTATCGGAGAGATAATAGAACCTCCACCGATACCTAAAAACCCAGAAAACAGTCCGCCGATAGCGCCTGAAAAAAGTAAGATTGCTTTACTATGTTTTCCCTCTTTTTTAGCAGGTTTTTTGAAAAATAGAATCATCGAAGCAATGACCAAAAGAGTATAGGCAAAAATGGTTTTTACAATTTCTGTATTGACTAAAAAGGAAATTTGTGCTCCTGCTAATGCCATGATAGAAGAGCTAATGACCAATGGAGCCACAAACTGAAAATCAAAGAGCTTCTTTTTTAGGTTTAAAACACTTGTTGTTATGGTTGTTACGGAGTTAACAAAAAGACCACTTGCCCGTGCGAGGTCAAAAGTTAGCCCTGCCATATTTAGAGTTGGCACCAATGCAACAGCCGAACCCAGCCCTGCTATTGCAAAAATGGTTGATAAAAATAGAGTGAGAAAAAAGTACTCAAGCATGTTTAATATTTTTAAGCTTCAAACTAAGATACAGACTCAAAACCAAAAGCCCAATGGTCAACATATAGATAAATGTATAACTTTTAATAAAGGTAAGTATCACACCTCCTAAAATTGGAAAAAAGAGTCCTAGCGAAGTTATATTTACTTGAAGTGCGGCATAGACAGGTCGCTTATCCTCTGGTGCAATCTCAATCACTAAGTTCATATCACTTATCTTAAAACCGTCAAATGCTACGCCAAAAAGTAAAAAGATCAATGCATAACTATAAAAACTTTCAGCAAATAGTGCGATAACAAAGGCAATAATCATAAAAAGCAGGCTAAGAGTTAGCATCTTTTCATAGTCATGAATTTTTCTCCATAAAAATGTACTTCCTATGATACTTCCTATCATTTGTAGTGTGATAAAACCACCAAGCATCCAACCTGTAAGCGTGAATGAATCGTTAGCATTTAAAATCACAAAAGGCATGGCTAAAAAGTAGCTGTAGCCTAGTAAGATTACGATAATTTGCTTTTTAAGCCTTTGGTCACTTTTCAGAAGTGTGACTGCATTTTGTACAAAGAGCTTAAAGCTTTTTTCTTTGATAGATATGTTCTCTTTTACAGGTTCTTCAATCGTTACAAATATAGCAAATCCTATCGCCATGAGCAGACTGCTGATCATAAAAAGATAAGCATAGTTCATGGGTGCTTCATAGACACTGAGTACATAACCAGCAATTCCTCCACTGATAATCGAAGCGATAGAACCAGCAACCTGCCTATTTGCCATGGTCTTGCCACGATATTTTTTAGAAAAAAGTTTTGCTTGAAGCTCTTTAAAGTATATCGCACCAAATCCTGCCATAAATGAGA
This sequence comes from Campylobacterales bacterium, assembly GCA_015662615.1. Lineage (GTDB taxonomy): Bacteria > Campylobacterota > Campylobacteria > Campylobacterales > QNZT01 > SZUA-1433. The sequence goes on from DQTU01000077.1 coordinate 4,147, forward strand.
AGAAAAAGAGCCCCACACCGATGAAAAACAGTGTTAAAGGTTTATTGCTATCTCCTAAAAAGAAGATGCTCACTCCCACTAAAAGCCAGCTGAGAAATCTAAAGAAAAAGACTTTTCTAAAATAGGGCATGACCTGTTTATAGGCTTGTGCATGAAATGCTGCATAGAGTTGAACCACAACAGCCCCACCACGAAGCAAAGAGGCAAATATTCCTACGATGATAACACTCTCTGTAAAGTGATTTACCATCAGAGGAAGTATCGTTGAAGGCTCTGCTATGGTTATGGCAAGTGCTAAAAAGAAAGCATGTACCACATTTTTAGTATTGTTTTTTGGATTGTCTATCTTAAACATTATTCTCTTTAAAATAGGTTCTTAACTTTGGCAATTAATCCCTCTTCCTCTTCTTTGTAACAATCCTCAGGAAGTTTGTTCTCTGGTGTCCCATCAACATTCATAACTTCTAACTCAGGATGAATTAAAATTCTCAACTCTTTTTGGATAACCATCTTTGTAGTCATCAAACTCATTGAACAACCACCACATGCTCCTGTAAGTGCGATATAGACCTTACCGTCTTTTACACCAAGTAGTTTAACACCTCCACCATGTGACTTTACATATTCACTTGTTTTTGGCAGATTGTATTTTACTGCTCCATAAATCTCTTCATCTGAAAATATCATATTTTTATCCTTGTTTTATTTGTACAAATCTGTCATCAGATTTTTTCTTACTTACTTCTTCTAAACTTGATTTCATCCACCCTGATTTCACTTCACCCTCAACCTTGTCAAAATTTTCAATATAAGGTTTGATATCCAAAAGCGGTGTACCATCAAGTATATCAACACCTTTAATAGTCACGATATTATCTTCAACTTTTACAAGCTCCACAACTGAAAGACCGATGCTGTTTGGGTGCATCGGTGTTCTTGTCGAAAAGACTCCTCGCGGACGCTGAGTCATATCGTTAAATGGAATCACGCTTAATTTTGGCTCTTTGACTTTATGAAAATAATAAATCAGATAAACATGTGAAAAACCATCTAAATCTTTAAGCCCCTCTTTAAACTCTTTATCAAATTCAATTGTTGCAAATACTTCTTTTGCCCCTTTAGGTTGTACTGGCATGTCAACCAAGTCACAATATGGGGAGCGTATCGTACCAATAGAATTTAGTGAAATATCCATTGTCGCTAATGTTTCGTCTCATGATGTGCGATAATTTCCAACATCTTTTCCTCATTTAGCTCAGTGAGCGTATTGTCATCAAACTTTTGAACTATCTCTTCAAGTAAAATTCTCTCAAAGCCTGCGTGATATAGTTTGATAGTGCCTAGTGACTTTATCAACTCATACGGTGTTACACCCATTTCCATAAAAATAATTGCATCTATGTTATTAGATGCAAACCATCTAATAACTTCATGTCCACCTTGTGCAGGATTTTTTTTGATATTTATCTTTCCATCTTCCACAAAAGCAAACCACTTTGCCTTGCCAAAAAGTGGTGCTACTGCTGGGTTTTCTCTGTCTGTTTTTACAGGTATTGCTATCTTCATTTTCTCTCTCCCTAATTTTGTTTTGTAATCGAAATCGCCTTATTATGAAGTAAAGCATCCGAAATTTTTCTGTGTGCACTCTCAATCAATCTTGAAAAAGTTGTTCGTGATATCCCCATCCGATCTGCACACTCTTGTTGATACAATCCTTCAAAATCACTAAGTCGTATCGCTTCCATCTCATCAATATCCAATATCATTTTTTCCAAGGAGTTTTTACGAACTCCACATGGTTTAAAACAGACATGGGTATGGTCTTTTTCAATGTTACGAGTTAGTTTTTTTCTTCCAGATTGCATCAAATATTCCTTTATATTATGAACATATGTTCAAATATGGAGAGCATTATAACGAACATATGTTCATAAGTCAAATTATATTATAATTATTATAAGGAAAAATATATGAATAAATTAATTGTGTTACTTTTGTTGTTTGCTACTGTTGTTTTGGCAAAAGAGTCAACAAGCTATAAACTAGAATTTCAAACTTTAGACTTTTCAAACTCAACTCAAAAAGAGCAGGGGATTCGGTATGGATTGGGAATTACTCATAAGGCAGATAAACATCGATTTATGTTTGCTTATGAAAAAACTGCTACAGAAACTTTTCAGCCACCACTTCCAAAAGACCTAGAAGTAAATAAATATGCCTTTAAATATCTCTATAACCTACAAGAGAATCTATCTTTGCAAACAAGCTATATCACTATCGATGACAATTTAGTGAAAACTGATGGTGGGCATGTTTATGGAGTAGGGGTGACTTATAAAAATATCCATTTTGCACAGTTTTTTACTAATTATAAGCCGTTTGCTATTTACCAAACAGATGTGAGTGCTTCATTTAAACAGAGTTTTGGAGCATTAAAAACGAAAACAACTTTACTTACAAAATACCTTAGACTTAAAGATTATAAAGACAATCCTTTGAGTAAAAATGCGAGAAAATTCTATTTTACACAAGGTGTCAAACTGCATGCTTCGTATAAAAGTTACAATGCAGGTTTTGGTGCATTTTTTGGCAAAAGAGTTTTTTCTATTATGGATGATGGCATGAAAGTACAGCATCATGGCATGGAGTTTGAAGAGACTTACATGGCTGGTTTTGGTAAAAAAATTAATGGATTTCATATCATGTTAAAGTATGCTCATGCAAAAGCAACGGAGCTTCCAAAAGTAAATGAAAATGTGATAGTGAGAAATACCACACTCTCCATACAGAGGAAATTTTAACTATCTAACACATCTTACACCAGCTGGAAGTAAAAGTGGAACTTCTTCAAATTTTGGAGATACATTATGTGTATTTATCGCTCCTAGTGTTCCATCATCTTTTATGCCTGTGATTCGTTTACATTGTGGGAAGGTAAAGTAGGGGATAAGACCTTCATCGTCCATTCCTTTAGAGTTGTTTTGTATCTCTTTTAGTGTAGGAACTCTCCAGTCATCAAATCCATAAAATTGAAGATTTTGACAAAAATGTTCTGCATGTCCTAGTGCATCTGTATCTCCTTTGTGAATTGCTTCACAACTTTTTTTATCGTTGACAAAAAGTAGGTTTTGGCTTAAGTCTTCGATGATAGTGTGGTTATTTTCATCAGTTTGTGAAACATAATGTTCGGTTTTAAAGTTTTCAGAGGCTTTGGGTGGTGTATATGAGCCACTTCCACATGCTGTTAAAAATAGCATAATCGTTATCCATGTGATATGTTTTATCATTGTAAAATCCTTATCTAAGACGAACATGATAGCTTAAGATTCTTATGTTTTAAAGGTGTCTCTTTTGCATAGTGGTCAAATTTTTCGTGTTCCTCAAATGGTAATCTAGCCAATATCATCAAATCCTCCACACCCGAAAAATCTCCCTCATTTGCTTTATCGATAGCCTCTTGTAACATATAGTTTTTGAGAACATATTTTGGATTTGTTTTTAACATGGCTTTTACTCTATCATCGGTGTTTCTATCCTCAAGTTTCAATCTCGTATCATAGATATAAAGCCACTCATCAAGAGGTTTTTTCATCATACAAATTGAGAGAAGTTTGGTTCTATCTCCATTATAATGACTTAGTGTCCTAAAGAAATAAGTATAATCAATCCGTTGATTTTGCATAAAATCAAAAAGGGCAGATAGCAACTCCGTATCTTTTTCATGATGGGTCTCTAAGCCAAGTTTATCAAGCAGAATTTGGAGATGTGCTTTATTAAATATATCTCCGTAAGTATCTAAAACTTCTTGCATTTTATCAATATTTACAAGTGGAGAGAGGGCATTCATCAGCATCGAAAGATTCCATTTTCCCACTTGTGGTTGATTGCCAAAACTGTATCGTCCGCCTTGGTCGGTGTGATTGCAGATATAGTCAAAGTCATACTCATCTAAAAAAGCATAAGGACCATAATCGATAGTAAGTCCTGCAATAGACATGTTATCTGTGTTCATCACACCATGGTTGAAACCTACACCCATCCACTTAGCTATCATAATAGCTGTACTTTCAACTACTTCAGTAAACATTTTGATATAGGCGTCTTTGTCGCCAACGAGATGAGGAAAACTCTCTTTAATCGAGTAGTCTGCAAGTTGTTCAAGCTCTGCATGTTTTTTGGCATGGTAAAAATACTCAAATGAACCAAATCGTATCCATGTTGGAGACATACGAAGGACTATCGCACCACTTTCCCAATCTTCTCTATAAACCCTATGGGTAGAACCAATGATGGCTAAAGCTCTGGTGGTTGGGATGTGAAGCCCATGCATCGCCTCAGACATGAGGTATTCACGGATAGAGGAGCGAAGTACTGCTCTGCCATCTCCATCACGAGAATAGCGTGTAAGACCTGCTCCTTTGAGTTGCAGATGCCAGCCATTTGTCTCCCCAAGATTGATAGCTCTTCCATCTCCAAGACGAGGAACAAAAAACCCAAATTGGTGTCCTGCATAACACATGGCATAGGGTTTGTATGGTATTTCTAGTTTACCATTAACAAAGTTTACAAATGTGTCTGTATGTAGTTCATCTTCGTCCAATCCTATCAAATCTGCCGCATCTTTATTGGCTGAAATGAGGTGTGGGTTGTTTAGAGGTTCGGGTTTGACTTCGTGATAAAAGATATCATCAAGTGACAAATAATCACTTTTTAGTTTTAAGTTGGCTAATTTCATTCCCAATTATAACATGATAGAATAAACCATGACACTTGAAGAGACGATAAACCGACTAAATAACTTAGCCAACCCTGATGTAATTAAGCGTAAAAAAGAACGCTTTGGAATAGACCCTAAAAACTTGTTAGGTATTTATCATAAAGAGCTTGATATTTTGGCAAAAGAGATAGGAAAAGATGATGCACTTGCCATGAAGCTTTTTGATACAGGCATTTATGAGGCAAAGATTTTGTGCTCAAAGATTTATACACCAGGAAACCTTACTGAAGATATGATGGATTATTTAGCAGAAGGTTTTGACAGTTGGGAAATTTGTGATAGCTTTTGTATGAAGTTATTTGTCAAAAACATGTGGGCATTGCATAAAACTATCGAGTGGTCAAAGAGTGAAGTACTTTACACGAAAAGAGCGGCATTTGTTTTGATGGCAAGTTTAGTAACAGCAGATAAACATGCTCAAAACTCTATCTTTCGAGTTTTTGTTCCTATCTTGTTAAGAGCGTGTGAAGATGAGAGAGTTCATGTTAAAAAAGCAATATCATGGGCATTAAGAGCGATGGGAAAACGAAATAAAGATTTACACAAGACGGCAGTAGAAACAGCTTGTAAGATGTTAGAAAAAGACTCTTCTACGGCAACATGGATAGCAAAAGATGTTCTCAGAGAGTTAGACAAACCTAATCTAAAGTTTTACGACTATCCAAGGGATAAATATAGAACTTAATCGTAAACAGAATCCATATCAAATTCTAAAGGCTCTATCTCCTCAATTGACTCTACAGTCTCTTTGTTTACTTCAGAGCCTGACAAATTATAATCTTTTCCCTTATAAAAAGTCTGCTCTCTAGCAAATTTTTTATCTCTTTCTATCTCGATTTCAATCTGTTTTTTAAGTCTTTTCTCTTTTTCAGTCTCAGCATTTGCCGACCATAGTAGTGAATTAAAAACAATTGCAAGTATCAATATCTTTCTCATAACTTCCCCCTTTATTATAATAATTATTATAATTATTATAATTGTATCAAAAGATTTCTTATCGCTCCTGTGAACACTACATCATATCAGACATAGTATTTGCTTTTTTTCATTCTCGCTCCAAACAAAGTCCTCTTCGTCTTCATCGTGAAAATCTTCTTCTATTCCAAGTTTTTTAGCTAACTTCATTGACTCTTTTTCACATGCTTTTGCATCTGATTTTGTGTTAGCCTTGCCTAGACATGTTCTATTGTTTTTTAAAAGTTCAAGAATTTTAGGCATCTGCTCTTTCTGCTTTTGTAACATACTTTGCCCAGTTTGTGATTGATTCATCATCTGCATCATAAGCATTTTTTGCTCTTCTGGTGTCATATTTGGATTTGCTTTTATCTGTTCTTGCATTTTTCCCATCATTTGACCTAACTCTTGCATCCGTTGTGCTTGATCGGCTGAATCTTGGGCATATATGGCGGTTACACTAAACAACAAGAGGGAAACCAATGTAAACTTACTTAAATATTTCTTCATATTTTTCCTTTATAACTTATACAAGTATTTTATTATAAATGGAGGATAATAGCAACAGTTTTCACTAATCCAACGTGTCGACTTTTTTACTTATGTGTTGTATTTACTTTTAGATAATGATCTATAAACATTTTAGTATTGCAAAACCCATCTTCATTATCAGGAGTTGCACCAAAACTACTCTCACCCCTAAGTCTTTCTCTAGTTATCCATTTGGTTTTTTATGCTTGTGATATTATAGTTTTTATCTTGCTCTCAACTCTTTATGATTTCACACTTCCCTTCTTTACATCTTAAGGCGTAATCACAATTTTTTTTACCATCTATAATGACATATCCACTATTATGAAATTTAAGATATTTACTGTTGACCCAACCTATATGGCTCTTATCCCCAAATTTTTCATACCACTGTTGCACCATAGGATAGACACGACACCAGAGTCTTTTTTTAGCTTTTGTGCATGTCTCTATTCCAACATATGCATCTAGTGGTAATGCTCCCACTTTTTTTGACCTATGGTCTGGTTGACTACGAACATTAAGTGTATCATTGTGATCAATATTGACCACTCTTCCAAAAAGGGCTGTAGTATCCGCCCACGATTGGACTAATAATAAAATACTAATGATGACTATTTTCATTTGATATCCTCTTAATTTATTCTCAGTTATGAGGTTTTAGGTTAAATATATTGTATGCACTTTCTACTAAATTTATCACCACGATTGACTTTATCGACAGCATAACTGTTCGTGTGCGAGGTTTTGTTGTGCTTAAGAGGCTAACTTCTTTGAAATTTCTATATCTTTTTTAACCAAAGAATTAACAAGTTCACTAAGTGATGAACTATCTTCACTTTTACCCACATATTTCATCAAAAAATCTTGTACATCTTTCTCTAAATATATAGGTATATCTAACTCTTCAATTGGTCTATAAAACTTCCCTTGTTCTGCATCTGTAAAATCATATTCTTTTTTCATTTTGGACACCTTCTTCCATATACTTTTTTCTCGTTCTTTGTAGCTTTTCTATATCTTCATCATCAAATTTATTTAAAATAAAAGGATCAGCAAAAACATAAGATGCCTGTGCAAAAGTAGGTAAATCCGATGAGAATTTACACAACCTTTAAACAAATATTAGATACTACATAAAGTATGAAAATAAAAAAAAGAACTTTTAAAACAACTAGAAACAGTCACAGACTTCAGAACAGATACTCACAAGATAGAATATCTACTAAGTGAGATACTTTTTATGTCCTTATTTGGGTTATTAAAAGGTGCTGTAACATTTAAAGATCTGCATTGCTGGATGCAATACAATGAACACAATGAACTTTTTAAAAAGCTGTTTAAAAA
>DQTU01000231.1 GCA_015662615.1 Campylobacterales bacterium
CTCAAATCTTATCCTTTTAAAAGACGATCAAGAGATAAAACTCAAAAATAAAGAGGTCAAACTTTTAAAACTCTTTCTAACCAATCCTGACAGAATTTTAAACAAATCAGAAATTTTTGAAGCACTTTGGGATTATAATGAAGAGGCAAATGATGGAAGTCTGCGTACTTATATAAAGATACTGCGTTCGCATCTTGGCAAGGAGTCGATAGAGACGATTAAAAACTTGGGATATCGTTATGTTTCAGAGTGAAAAAAAGAGTCTATTTCGTTTTTTAGTTATCTATTTGATTACGACTATGGCTCTATTTATCGCAGCTACAACACTTTATTATAATTATGAAAAACATCGGCTTTTAGATACGCAAAGAGATGCAATTAAACAAGATGGTGAAGCACTTTTAATTCAACTAAGAAAACTACATCAAACGCTTCCTGACAATATCGTTTACCCAGTTGAAAGCAGTTATAAAAGTGCGATATTTGATATCGATAAAAACTACATATTTGGAGATTTTAGACCTAAAAATATAAAATTTAAAACACCGTATCAGATAAAAGATAACACACTTTACCATGTTAAGTCGATAGAGCCATATTATTTGGGAACGGCTTATCTCATCGTACAAAAACCGATTAACCAAGTCCCGATACAAAAACTACTGAAAATGACACTACTTTTTTTGGTAATTGCATTTTTTATATTTTTGATACTTGGTTATTTTCTTGGCAGACTTTTTACCGCCCCAATGCGTCAAAGCTTTGAGAAAATGAATCAATTTATCCAAGACACCACCCATGAGCTAAATACCCCAATAAGCACGATTTTAACCAATATCGAACTTCTTGATACGCTTTATGATTGCGAAGGCAAACAAGAGCGAAAACGCATTGAAATAGCTTCCAAAACTTTGAGCCGTCTTTATGATGATATGACCTATCTGAAACTAAACCATGAGCATCATAGGGATATTAGACTCTGCAATATTTCAAATCTTTTAAAGGAAAGAATTCTCTATTTCCACGCCATGATCGAAGCTAAGAAAATTGTGCTTGAAACCAATATCGATAAAAATATCTCCCTTATGATAGATGAAAATGATGCTATTCGTCTCATTGACAATCTCATCTCAAATGCTATCAAATACAATAAGCAAAAAGGCAGTTTAGAAATTGTTTTGGATGAAAATCATCTATCAGTAAAAGATAGCGGAATAGGCATGAAGCCAAATGATATAGAAAAGATATTTAAACGCTTTGAGAGGTCAAACAAAAGTGAGGGAGGATTTGGAATTGGTATGGATATCGTCAGCCAAATCATCTCTTTTTATGATTTTAAAATAGATATCAAGTCCAAAGTAAGAATGGGTACAAAAGTGAGTATAACATGGTAAAAATTATATGGTTATTAGTGATTTCTTTGGCAGTAACAAATGCTTCACAAAGCTTTGAAAATGCTTGTATAAAATGTCATATAGAGACAAATGTTCCCAATGAAGTAATTTACAAACGCTATCTGTTAAAATATAGTAGTAAAGCTAAAATGAGGGAAGCGATGGTAACTTATCTTAAAAAACCCATAGCAGAAAAAACTATTATGCCTTCGCGTTTTATCGATATATTTGGACTTAAAGAGAGGATGAAACTCTCAGATGAATCGTTAAATAAGTATGTTGATGAGTTGATTGATAGTTATGATGTCAAGAAAAAATTAACGCTTCCAAAAAAGTAGGAGAAAACAGTTATGAACAGTTCAAGACGAGAAGCATTGGCTGGGATAGGTGGATTGGCAATTGCCACGGCAGCGTCAACACTTTTTGCTGAAAATACCAAAGAGAAACCATGGGATTATAAAAAACTTAATCCAGAAATTGTTGCTGCAAGAGCTTACAAAGGTTATCATAAACATGGATGTATGTATGCTACTTTCGAAGCTATCATAGGAGAACTTGGCGATAAATTTGGTCTGCCCTACTCTAATTTTCCATGTGAGATGATGCAATACGGAGCAGCAGGAGTTGCTGGATAGGGAACACTTTGCGGGACTTTAAACGGTGCTGGGGCGGCAATCGGATTGTTGTCAAAAAATCCTAAAAAGCTTATAGGGGAACTTTACAGATGGCATAAAGTGACATCTCTTCCAAATATCGACCTCTCTCTACTTGCCAACAAAGTCACTTCCACAGTTTCAGGTTCGGTACTTTGTCATGTGATCATAGCAAAATGGCTTAAAAAGAGTGGAAATAGATTGAAGGATTCTCCACAAACACTTCAAAGATGTTCACAAACTGCAGCCTCAGTAGCAAAAAAAACCGTAGAGCTTTTAAGTGCTGAACTTGAGAATACATTTAAAACCCAATATCCTTTTTCAGTGAAGACAAAATCATGCTTTATCTGTCATGCAGGAGCTTCTAGCATGAAAAGTAATTCTACGGGGAAAATGAATTGTATAACTTGCCATACTGATCTGTCAGGTGTTCATGCTAAGTAATTTTAAGTGCATGATTTATATTTGATTTGGTATTAAAACTATGTTACCATGATAAAAGATGTTTAATTAGCCAATAAAGGAGTGTTCAAAAATCTAATTTCAAGGAGAGATAAAATGAAACTAAATACCTTGCCAAAATATGATATGAGATAACATTTAAAGATATTGTTGGTCATAAAAAAGCTATTGAGCGTCTACATGCGATTATTAAAATTGTGAAAAATCCAAAAGAGCTAGAACGCTTTAACACACCTCCGCCAAAAGGTCTGCTCATCTATGGTCCGCCCAGTGTAGGCAAAAGCATGCTCGCCCATGCCTTTGCCAAAGAAGCAGAGATGAAATACTTAGAGATATCTGGCTCAAAACTTTTTGATATAGAGTACATCAAAGAGGTATATCAGAGTGCTTCAAAAAATGCACCATGTATTGTTATTTTAGAAGATATTGACATCAAAGGATTGGTGCAAGGTACGATTACTTATATCTCTTTTTCTGATATCGCCAAAGTATTAGAGTCTACTGACGCTATGGTGTTTACCATTGCCACCGCTGAAGATTTGGATGTTGTTGACCCTGCTTTAACGGCTTCTGGCAAACTTGACTTTTTAGTTGAAGTATCAAGATTGGATAAAGAAGCAAGACGGTTTTTTATCGAAAAGATTTTAACGATGCCTTGTGACCCAAAGATAAACGAAGAACGCATTGTGTAACGCAGAAGACCAAATATCAAATGTCACAAAAGAGGAGATTTTTAACGATATCTGTGTACTTCTCGCTGGACAAATGGCAAAAACTAAAATCGCAGGTGATGAAGCTATGGATAGCGGTGCAGTAAGTGACCTTTCTCGGGCATCTTTGCAAGCATACACCGCCATCACAAATCTTGGCATGGACAAAAAGTTAGGATTTGTCAACCTTGATGATATTTTATCTTTTGACAACTATTTTTTAAGCAAAAAGATTGAAAAGAGGTTTCTGATTTGGATAGGTGAAGCACAAAAAAGAACGAAACAAATTGTAGATGATAAGTGGGGAAAAATTGAACAACTAGCCCTTGCACTTATTGAAAAAGAGATTGCTGAGAACAAAGAAATTGATGAAATTATGGGAGAGGAAAAAATCAGCTATAAAATCCCAATGACGATATAAAACTATTTTTATTTTTGCCGATGTAGTTTGTAGGATAGAAAATATTTTAAGGATAAAGTATGTTTGGATTGGTAGCAAAAGCTGACAAAGAAGAGGCGATAAAAAAGATAGAAGAATTAAAAGATGAAAACGGACAACTACATGACAAGATAGCACAATTGGAGAGTCGTTTATCTACAGCAGAAGCAGAGCTAGAAAATAACAAAGCTAACGCATCAAGAGATGACTTGGTCAAAGTCCTCTTTTCTGGATATGAAGATGGTGTACATTTTTTACAGCGTAATTCACAAGAGAACTTGAATCTATTGGCAGATGTCAATAGACTTAACAATGAAACTTCTGAAAAAATATCAGATGTTAAAATACAAACTGCGGCAGTCATCACTTCAGTCAATAGCATCCAACAATATACAGAACAACTCAAGGATGACTCAGCCTCACTTAATGATAGCGTACTCTCTATCGCTCAAATTATGAGCTTAATCAAAGATATCTCAGACCAAACAAACCTTCTAGCCCTTAATGCAGCTATCGAAGCAGCTCGTGCAGGGGAGCATGGTCGTGGGTTTGCTGTTGTTGCTGATGAAGTAAGACAATTGGCTGAACGAACACAAAAAGCAACACAAGAAGTTGAAATTAACATCAATGGACTCAGACAGAACTCAAACACAATGATGGAAATATCTGATATTTTTGGTACTGAAACAGCTTCTATCATCAATACTCTAGATACCTTTACAATGAATGTTGATGATATCGGTGTGAATGCTCAAAACACTCTAAATCAAACAGAAAATATCACAAGAGA
>DQTU01000349.1 GCA_015662615.1 Campylobacterales bacterium
CTGTGTATTTGCCATCATCTAATTTCAATACATCATATGTATCGGTTAAACTTGTAAGCACCTTTAGCATTTGCCTTTGAAATACCTCATTTCAATACATCATATGTATCGGTTAAACTTCATTAGCTTAGAGTATTATTAATTTTCATTGACATTTCAATACATCATATGTATCGGTTAAACCATTTAGGTACTTAGATATTAGTCAGCAACATATGAATTTCAATACATCATATGTATCGGTTAAACCAAAGAAATTTTGGACTTTTACCATCTAAAAATATGTAAAATAATACCATATTTTCAGATATTTTAAATATTTTTTCCAATCAAATTTGACTTAACATTGAATTGTTAAAGAGCTTTTTTGTAAAGCCCATTATATCGATGTTTTACTTAGTTTGTCAAAAAAAACGATTGGAAAAACTTAGATAAATATAGACTCACCATCTGTTTTTTTGGTGCCTATCTTCTCTTCACCAAAAGAAGAAGCATTTGGAAGTTTGATAATGGAGATGTAGTCTAACTCTTCATCGATAACTTTTTTAAGCTCTTTAATTAGCTTTAAAAGATTGGCAGGAGTAATCTCTCCTCTAAAGACACTCTTTTGATGATGGGTTAGGTATTTTTTGCATATTTTAAAAACCTTAGCAACCCTATATTTTCCAGCATCGCTCTTTTCATCGGCAATATCATACATTAAAAAGACATAGTTGTATTTGTAACTCTTCACTTTTTATCCTTTAGTAAAAATGGAACAAACTCTTTACCCTCAACCAAAAATTTTATAAGTTTGTATCCATCAAGCTTGATGGCTGTATTGTAAGAGACAAGACGCTTTAGTTTTGTATGTTTGAACTTTTCATTCACCCTATTTTCAAAAGCCTCTAAAAAAATCTTTTTGCCATCCTCATTTAAAAGTGCATAATTCAACTTCTTCTCAAAATGTTTAGCAACTTGTAATTTTCGGCGATTCACCAACTCAAAAATTGTTCTAAAAACCAAAATAGGCTTAAACGCCTCACTCAAATCCAAACTTAGACTAAACCTCGCCTCCCTTGGTTCATGTAGGTAGCTTATCGATTGATTTAAGTGGGTATGGTAGATCGCTGTGATGGTTTTGGTGTATAAAAGGGTGTTACCAAAACTTATGAGTGCATTCATTGGATTGTCTGGCGGTCGCTTGACACGCTTATTGATGAGAAAATCTTCAGCCAAGAAGTATTTGAAGCTATCATAAAACCTACTCCATATCTGCCCTTCTATAAAAAGTATCTGCTTAATGTGTATCTCTTTTTCAAGCATTTTATCGACATCTGTTCGTAACCAATCCAAAAATGGTTTAAGCTCACTGCTACCGTGTCGATAGTAGTGGTATAAAACTTCATAGATATTCTTTGCTATGGCTCGAACAATCGACTTTGCTATCTCTAATCTATTCTCTACATAAGCCAAAGATTGCCTAACTGTTAAATCCCCACTAATCAGATAATCTTTTGGATAAAAACTTCCACTATAGTGTCCATAGTAGTTGAAAAAATGGAGTGTAATTCCTGCTTTTGCAACAAAATCTAAAAACTTTGAGTTTAAGCTAACTTCATTAAAAAAGTAGATCTCCCTAACCCCTTCGACAGGAAGATAGACCCAACCCTTCTCATTTTTAAAGGCGATAGAGTTATCTTTCCTTTTGAGTTCTCCCATTGAAAAAATGTATCTTGTTTTCATCTTTCAATCTCTATACTCTTTTTCAATCACTATCTACATCAAATAAAAACCATCCAATCCCCAGACCAACCAATAGCCCCGAAAGAAAATTACTGTTCTGATAAGAAGGTGTGCTATGCTTTAGATCCTCTTGCAAACTATCAAGCTCTCTCTTTAATTTTTCATATTTTAGGTTCTCATAATATGAAACAAAACTCTTATATTCATTTTGATTCAAAAATAGACTCCAAACGCTCTTTATAATCTCTAAAACAACTACAAGTACTCCTAAAAAAAAGACTAATGGGATTAATGAAACTACTCCTATAATCATACTTACAAAAATATCTCCCCAAAATGATCCAGTTGTTTCAAAAAAGTAGATTAATAAGAATAAGATAAACGAAACAACCAACCAACTTTTTAAAGGGCTTTCAAACAGCTCATCAACAAAAAGCTTAAACATATAAAAAAGCTTAAAAAGTTTCATGTTGATTTTACTAAAACAGTTTTCAATACCTCTTGCTAACATCAGTTGACATATCCCAGCAAATAAAAAGTATATAGCACTTAAAGCTATTATCAATAGATTATTTTCTTCAATAGTAAGCATTAAAAACATTAAGACACTCATTAAAATACTAATTACACCAGCTATTTTATGTGCTTCTTTTGAGGTAGAAAATCTTTTTATTTTTTCAAACATTTTAGACTCCTGAAACAATACTTAAAACTTAAAAACTCTCTACTTTGCATAAGCTTGCTCGATAGTCTTTATAGGTAAAAACATAGCAATAAAGTCTTGATATTTTTTTAGTTGCCCATCTCTTTGCAAACGTACAAATCCAAGTTTCTTATAAAATGGAACAGCCTCTTTTTTGGCATCTACTACAACACCTATGCACCCCGTTCTACTTTTTTGCTCAATGGCAAGCTCAAG
>DQTU01000274.1 GCA_015662615.1 Campylobacterales bacterium
CAAAAAGTTGGTATTCAAATATTTATTGCTATTTCATTAACATTAATAACACTACATTTTTTACCGTTTGTTGACCTATATCTTGAAAATCGTGATATCATCATGGCAATTTTTGCCTATTCGACTATTGCACTTTTTATGACTTTATCAGAAAATCAACAATCAAAAAATATTAAAAGTATTCAAGAAGCTGCTGATGAGATTGCTTTACAGCAGAAGATGTTTTATGATCAGACAAGAAAAAATCAACTTACTGGGTTAGAAAATCAAATCGTATTAAAAGAAGATATTGAAAATAGTAATAAGCACATATCATGTATGGTTTTGGAAATTGACCATTTTGATGTTATTGCTAATGAGTTTGGTGATAAGTTTGCCGATGAATTACTGATACAGGTTTCTCAAGTATTGCAGACTTTAACAACTCCAAATATCTCCTTGTATCATATCTATAGTGGGAGATTTTCTTTCTTGATTGATCAGCCAACTCCTAACCAAGATATACACCTTGCAAAAACAATAAAATCTCTCTTTGAAAGTTTACAAATTGAATATGAAGAGATAGCCGTATCTATACATTTTGCAATTGCAATTGTGAGAGAAAAATCAAAAACTTTAACACACGCCAATATGACATTAAGAGCGCTTAAAAAAAGTAGTAAAAGTGATTATAAAATCTACCAGCATGATAAGCAAAAAGAAGAGGGACAGAAAAATAATATCTATTGGGCAAAACGCCTGAGTGAATTGATGAATGAAGATAAGATTATAGTTTATTATCAACCTATTATAGATAATTTTTCTGGAGATATTGTTAAGTATGAATGTTTGGTAAGAGCAGTTGACGGAGATAAAATTGTCTCACCCTATTTTTTCTTACCTGCTGCAAAGTCAAAAGGGATTTTGAAAAATATCACAAAAATAGTTATTGATAAGAGCTTTCAAATTTTTCAACATAATGATTATGATTTTTCTATCAACATAACAGAGCAGGATTTAAGTGAAAATTATCTTGTTGATTTCCTTCTTTTTAAAACCAAACAGTATAATATTGACCCTAAAAGAGTCTTTTTAGAAGTACTTGAAAATATTAATGCAGAAGATTCATATGACGCTAATGACCAGTTTAAGAAGTTAAGGGCACTTGGTTTTGGACTTGCTATTGATGATTTTGGAGCAGAAGCTTCTAATCTAAGTAGACTTTTGACATTAAAAGCGGATCTACTAAAAATAGATGGACAATTTATTAAAAATCTTGATAGTGATCTAAATAGTGTAAAAATAGTAGAGACTATTGTTTTATTAGCACAAAAGATGAATGTTAAAACTGTTGCGGAGTTTGTTCATAATGAAGAGATTTATAATATCGTTAAAGAGCTTGGTGTTGATTTTTCTCAAGGATACTATTTTTCTCCTCCGTTGCCACAGGTTGAAGAACAACATGAAGTATTGTTAAGTGCCTAAAAAAATCCTCCAAACAATCCATCTGCTACCTCTTTAAAAGCAAAAAATATTGCAATTATGTTTAATAAACTAAAATAATTCTGTACTTAGATATCTCTCTCCTGTATCACATAAAATTGTTACGACAGTTTTCCCAGGGTTCTTATGGGCTACCTTTTGTGCAGCTACTACATTTGCCCCTGCTGAGATACCAACTAGCAATCCTTCATTATGTGCTAAATATTTGGACATTTCAAATGCCTCTTCATTGCTAACTTTAATAATTTCATCATAAATATCGGTATTGAGATTTTTTGGCATAAAACCAGCTCCAATACCTTGGATTTTATGAGCACCAGCACTCTCTCCACTAAGAACTGCAGAATCAGTTGGCTCTACTGCTATGACTTTTAGATTTGGAATCATCTGTTTTAAGACTTCACCTGTTCCTGTTATCGTACCACCTGTTCCAACAGAGGCTACAAAAAAGTCTACAGTTCCCTCTGTATCATTATAGATTTCAAGTGCAGTGGTACGCCTGTGTATTTCAGGATTTGCAGGATTTTCAAATTGTTGTAAAATGATAGAGTCTTCGATAGACTTGTTTAACTCCTCTGCTTTTTCAATTGCTCCGTTCATCCCTTTTTCTTTAGCGGTAAGCTCTATAATCGCCCCAAATGCAGCCAATACTTTTCTTCGTTCAATACTCATAGATTCTGGCATAGTGAGAATAAGTCTGATCCCAAGAGAAGCACAGATACTTGCAAGTGCAATTCCCGTGTTTCCACTTGTTGGCTCGATAACGGTTGTGTTTGGACCGATTTGATTGTTTTGCATTGCGTTGTGGATCATGTTGTATCCGATACGATCTTTAACGGAACTTGTAGGGTTCATAAATTCACATTTTCCAATGACTTTTGCACCACTTTTTTTTGAGATAGAGTTTAGTCTAACTAGTGGCGTGTTACCAATAAGTTCAGTAATATTTTCTGCAATTTTCACTTTTAATCCTTTTTTATGACTTTATTATACCAAAGCATTAAGTAAACAGCAATATTTGCCGATATATATACAAACTGTTTAAAGGGAAGAAGTATGAAATTTTTTATAATTGTATCTTTTTTGTTGCAATTAACAACTTCATTATGGGCTAATGAGCGTTTTGATCAATATGTTAGTATGAAAAAAGAGGCTTATGCTCTTTATGAAAATGACAAAACAGAAGATGCATTAACAGTTGTAAAAGATTTTATTAGTGATCATCCTAAAAGTATAAGAGCACAAAATGTGTTAGCAGTTTTATATTATTGGAGTGGGGATTTTTCAAAGTCAAAAGAGGTATTGCATAAGATTTTAAATAAAGAGAAGTTTCAACAGGCTGTTGCGCTTTTACAAAATATCGAAAAAAAAGAAGCTAAATTTCCAAAAAAAGTACAAAAAACTGCTAAAAAGAAAGTTGTAAAAAAGAGTGCGCAAACACCATCTTCCTCTAATTTGGTTTACTTGGCCAATAAAGTTAAAAAAGATCCCAATGATGTACTGAGCAGAAAAATACTTGCACTTCATTATGAAAAGATAGGAAATATTAAACAAGCAAGCTATTTTGCAAATGCAGTTTTAGAAATTGATCCAGATGACAATGATATGGTTGCACTGTTAAAAAGTGAAAATGTTAGTCCCTATACCTCTAAGAAAACGGCTGAAAGAGCATTGAAAAAGTTAGAAGAACTGTATGCTGGTAAATCATATAATCGTTTTATGAATCTTTATAGTTCTTTGGAAAACAACAATGTAGTCATGCCTACACAGTTACATGTTAATGCCCTTGGGTGTGCAATTGAGCTAGAACAATATAAAAAAGCTAAATCGATTTTACATATCTATCGTATGCCTAAAAATAGCTATATAACAGAGATTGAAGAACTTCTTGATGAGAAATTGATGCTTAGTCGTTTTGCAAAGGATTGTAGCGGAGGATCTTGTAGTATCAGCCGATAGCTTTTGGGTCGATTCTTTTGCTCCAGAGATATCCTCGTATCTTTGGAGGTATCTTTGCCGCTCGACATGACTCTTTAAAGTTTTTCTCCATTACCGCACTCTTAAAAGGTGCTATGTAGATTTTTTCATCCATAATCGCTACTGCAATTTTATGAGATATAACAGATTCTTTTTGTCTGATAATTTCTTGGCGCTCTTTTGCAGAGATCATGACACCGAGCCTTTTTATAATTTTGTCTATGGCTCTTAAATTTTCTGTATCATCATTACTTTTTTCTAAGATATAAAGTTCATCAATCTGTTTTAAAATCTTAAGTGTAAAAAGACGCTCTTTGTCAATTTGAAGATAGTCAAAACTTTTTGAAATCCCTGTACCAAACTCTTCTAAAAGTTGATTTGCATAAGTTTCTCTAAATCTATTTCTTTTGAATTTTGGGTCTTTGTTACTTTCATCTTCAAAATATTTGATTTGATTTTTCTCTAAATATTCCAGTAACTCTTTTTTAGAAATATCTATAAGAGGTCTTATGAGATTATAGTTTTCTCTTCTCTCCTCCACTTCAAATCCTAAAAGTTCAACCGTCCCAGCCCCTTTGGTAAACTGCATCAAAAACCACTCAAGTCGGTCATTTAGCTGATGTGCAGTGAGTAGGTTTTCATAACCATCTTCATGGATAATTGCTTTAAAAAATTTATATCTTTCAATCCTTGCATTTTGTTCAAAGTTTGAATCTTCTAATTGGACTTTTGTGGTAAAACAGCTTTTTTGATACTTTTGTGCTAAAGACTTTGCATAGGCTACTTCTAAAATGGAGTTTTCTCGTTTTCCATAATCTACAATAGCAATATCAAAATCTATTTTTTTTTCTAAAAGAAGGAAAAAAAGTGCAGTAGAATCTACTCCAGCTGAAAATGCGAGTAGGTTTTTTCTACCGCTAAGATTCTCTAATGATCTTACCAACAAGTTTATCTCCAGCAATTTCTTCGATAAGGGCTATGTAGCTTTTTCCAAACTCTATTTCTCCCTCTAACTCATTGTCATTGATAAGAATTTCCCCATCAATATCTTCCGCCCAGATAGCTTTTTTGGCAGCTACAAAATACTCATGTTCGCTACTTTCGCCCTGTGCAATGATTTCAATCTCTTTTCCAATCTCTTTTTGGAGTGATTCAATAGTCTGCTCTTCAATGATTTCATTTAAAATAGCAATTCTCTTCTCAACAACTTCAAGTGGAATTTTATCTTCCATAGTTTTTGCCTTAGTCCCCTCTTCATCCGAATAAGCAAAAACATTGATACGGTCGAAATGAAATTCTTTTAAAAATTCAACCAGTTCCTCGAAATCCTTTTCACGCTCTCCAGGATGTCCAGCGATAATGGAAGTACGAACAAAAGAGTCAGGGGCATTTCTCATGATGGCTAGTTGATGTTTGATGACATCCGTTCCTGAACCTCTTCTCATGATACGCAGTAGATTGTCGCTTATATGTTGGATTGGCATATCAAAATAGTTATGGAAAATTTTTGAATCTATAATCTTCTCTAAAACTGCATCACTTAAAGTTGATGGGTAAAGGTAGAGAATTCGAGCACTTGTAATGCCCTCAATCTTCTCAATGGCAGAGATAAGCTCAATCAGTCCATCTTTAATCTCAAAATCTCTTAGATAAGAACTGCTGTCTTGTGAGATAAAGCTAAAGTCATAAAATCCTTTTGAGACTAATTTTGTAACTTCCTCTACAACAGAATCAAGTGCACGAGATTGCAGTTTTCCTTTAAACTGAGGAATCGCACAAAAACTACACTGTTGGTTACATCCCTCACTTAGTTTGATATAAGCATGGTAGTTTGAACCTGTTATGACTCTCTCTTCATTTTTGATAAGATAAGATTTTGGAGAGAAGCGGTTTTGTTTGAGTTTTATGAGCTCATCAATCCTATCATAATCCCCAACACCAGTAAAGATATCAACTTCTTTTAAATCCTTTTGAAGTTCTTCTTTGTATCGCTCACTAAGACAGCCACTCATGACAAGCAGAGAATCCTCTTTTCGTTCTTCATGAAGGTTTAAAATTGTCTGTATACTCTCCTCTTTTGCCGCATCAATAAATCCACAGGTATTGACGATGATAACATCTGCATCAGTTCCTTCATTTACGATTTCATACTCTTGAAGTCTGCCTAACATGACTTCACTATCAATTAAATTTTTTGTACAGCCCAGTGAAACTAAATGTAATTTTTTACTCATTTCATATCCATATATTGTCTATCAATCTAGTCGTACCTACAAATGTGGCAACTAAAATGATGGTGTTTTTTATCTCTATCTCTTCGATGTGGTTAAACTCTCTATCTACAATTTCAACATATTCAAGTTTTGTATCTTTTAAAACTTCTTGCATTGATGATTTTATAGAAGCACAGTTAAACTTTTTATTCATGATCATCTTTGTTGCAAGTTTGAGTGAAGAAGAGAGTGTAAGTGCTCTAACCCTCTCTTCCTCACTCAAATAGATATTTCGACTACTAAGTGCTAAACCATCACTTTCTCTAATAATCTCACATGGAACAATCTCTACATCTAAAAAGAGATGTTTTACCATGTTTTGAATCATAAAGAGTTGTTGTGCATCTTTTTTTCCAAAATAGGCTTTTGTTGGGGAAGTAATGTTAAATAGTTTTAAAACCACTTGTAACACTCCATCAAAATGCCCTGGGCGGTTAAAACCCTCTAGTATAAAACCTTTTACTTTTGGTGCGGTAATGGTTAACTCGTCCTCTTCATACATAGCATTTATGCTGGGAAGAAAAACTGCATCTACACCTGCAAGAGAACATATTTTAAGGTCTGCTGCTATCTTATTTGGGTAAGAGTCTAAATCCTCGCCTTCTAAAAACTGTGTTGGATTGACAAAAATAGAGACGATGGTTTTGTCATTTTCTGCGACAGATTGTTTTATAAGTGAGATATGCCCCGTATGTAATGCTCCCATAGTAGGGACAAAACCGACACTCTCAGTCATCTCTTTTCTATACGCTATTAACTCTGCTGGTGTGGATAATTCTCTCATGTTAAGTCTCTTTGATGTAATAAATCTAGATTATACACTAGATTATTTTGTATAGCATTTATCATTCACATCATAAATTTTAGGAAAAATCATCGCCTAGCAAAAAGATAAGCTCAAATTTGTCCTAAAATTTCTAATGTAAAGCACAAACACTATATAAAACAATCTAGTGTATAATCTAGATTAGAGAAATTATAGCAAAATTAGGAGAAACTTTGGATAGTTACGAATATAACGAACTTTTAACAAAGCTAAATACAAAGGTTGACAATATTAAACAGATTATTGCTCCTGATAAGATAGAGGCAAAACTTAGTGAAATTACCGAAATAGAGCAGGGTGTTGATTTTTGGAGTGATCCTAAAAAAGCGGCAGCTATACAGCAAGAGAAAAACAGAGCATTGTCCATAATGAAAAAATATAATAGTGCAAAAAATGCAGTGAATGATGCACGTGATTTATATGAGATGGCTAAAGAGGAAAATGATGATGAAACCATGGAAGACCTTTTCTCTGATGCTTCCTCTTTAGAAGTTGTCATCTCTGAGCTTGAAGTCAATATGATGCTCAGTGATGAAAATGACATCAACAACGCAATCGTCTCAATTCATCCAGGAGCAGGGGGTACGGAGAGTCAGGATTGGGCGAGTATGCTTTATCGGATGTATCTTAGATGGGCTGAAAGACAAGGGTTTAAAGTTGAGGTTATGGATTATCAAGACGGTGAAGAAGCTGGACTGAAAGATGTTACATTTATCATCAAGGGTGAAAATGCTTATGGCTACATGAAAGTTGAAAATGGGATTCATCGATTGGTTCGTATTTCACCATTTGATTCCAATGCAAAACGGCATACCTCTTTTTCTTCAGTTATGGTTTCTCCAGAAGTGGATGATGATATTGAGATAGAGTTGGAAGAGAAAGATTATAGGGTTGATACTTATAGAGCAAGTGGTGCTGGCGGGCAGCATGTCAATAAAACTGACTCTGCTATACGGCTTACTCATATTGAAACAGGTGTTGTGGTTCAGTGTCAAAATGATCGAAGCCAACATAAAAACAAAGCTGCTGCGATTAAAATGCTAAAATCAAGACTTTATGAGTTAGAGATTGAAAAAAAGAAAGCTGAAGAAGCAGGAATTGAGAAGAGTGAAATTGGCTGGGGACATCAAATCAGATCGTATGTTTTAGCACCGTATCAACAAGTCAAAGATAACAGATCAAATGTCGCTTATTCACAAGTAGATGCGATTTTGGATGGGGATATCACTAAAGTTATTGAGGATGTTTTGATATCATTCTCGTCGTAGACAAAGGAATTTATTTCCTTTGTCGTTAACTTATTAAAAGTCAACTCTTTGAGATATTGTATTGGTCTCGCTTTCATTATCTGTTACGGTTAATGTAATTACAGCGTAAGCCGCATTACAACAAGGTTGAATGGTAACAGTAGTATCATCCAATATCCCCTGATTTTCCTTAAGAAGTGTGTCATCCGATCCATATCCAGCGGTATTCCACGAACACTGTACAATGCCTTCGCCATTCTCATCTTGATCGTAGCTATCTGCACAACTAAATGTATATATTTCACTATCTGGTTGAGTAATTACAGCAATAGGTGTTGTCGCTTCAACATCTGGAGATTGTACATTGATTGTAATTTGGGTAGTGTTTGTTAATCCATCATCATCTGTTACGGTAAGATAGATAATTTTTTCACCAGTACTGTCAAATGATACTGTATGTGTTGCTCCATCTTGTTTTAGTGTACCGTTGTCCCACTCATATTTGATAATATTTCCATCTTTGTCTGAACTTGAAAGACCATCAAGTGTGATCTCTTCTCCAACTTGAAATGTTTTGTCATTTATGTTTGATATTCTTGCAACAGGCGCTATTGATCCTAGTGTACCCGAATCTATTTCATTTATTTTTGTTAGGCAACATTCATTGTCTGATGACCCGCATCCTGTTAGCATTCCTATTAAAAGTGCGGAAGCAAATAATTTAATTCTCATCTTTTCTCCTTATGATATTGTATATCTCACTTTATAACACTATAAAACAACAACTTAGTGTTTAAAATGTTATAGAATGAGTGTATTTAATCAGCGTAGGGTTTAATTCCCCGATCCTTTAGGTCGTAATAAATAATATTTATCATGAGTTCATCATTGATAAATTAAAAACCTATCCA
>DQTU01000059.1 GCA_015662615.1 Campylobacterales bacterium
ATTCCACCACCCCGGCAAGGGTTTGAAGTTTGAGAAGAAATCTCAAACTTCAAAGGTTAGGAATTAACCTTTTGCTACTGATTCTTTAAGTCTTTTACCAACTTTGAATTTTACAGCTGTTGTTGCTGGAACATCTACTACTTTGTTAGTACCAGGAACTCTTGCAGTTCTTGCGGCTCTTGGAGATGTTGAAAAAGTACCAAAACCGATAAAACTAACAGTTTTTCTAGCAACTAATGCCTCTTGGATTGTCTCTAGAGCAGCATCTATAGTTGCAGCAGTATCTTTCTTAGATAAACCTGTTTTATCCGAAATTGCTTGAATTAATTCAGCTTTTTTCATAAATTTTACCTTCCTTTTTTGAAATAACGGAACATACTACAATCTTTTTATTAAAATAACAAAACTTTTTAACAAAAAGGTACATTTTCTTATAAATTTGTCGATTATTCTATTAGAAAAGTCTTTAGGAGTCCGATTATGAGGGTTACGAACCAATTTTTATTTGATAATTTTAAAAGTGACAATGGCAAAGTATTGAATGAATTAAACAGATTGACTTCCCAAGTTTCATCTGGTCAAAAGATTCAAAATAGTTATGAAGATAGCGCTGTATATGCTGATATATTAAGGTTTAATTCCCAAGAGAGTGAGTTAGCAGGAATAAAAGAGCGATCAGTTCAAGCACGTTCTTTAACCGATGCTAGTGATTCGGCTCTCAGTGAATTTACGCAGACCTTAAGAGATTTTAATACAAAATTAATTGCTGCAAGTAATGCAACTATGAATAGTGATAACCTTGAGACCATTGCCATAGAACTTGAAGAACAGAAAAAACATATGATTTCACTTGCAAACACTCAAATGAATGGACAATATTTATTTTCAGGTAGTGCGACAAATACAAAACCAATTGACGATGAGGGTCTTTATCATGGAAATGATAATGCTCTAATGACATTGGTAGGTAATGGTATTGAGATACAAAGTAATGTTGATGGTAAGTCTCTGTTTTTAGGAGATGATTTAAGTGTGCATAAAACGATACAAACTAATGTAAAGCTTACAAATCAAATCTCAGAGGAACCTCTAACTGTAGAGAGTAGTATACAAGATATGGTAGGAGATGAGTTTAACTCTAATGTACGCTTTTTCATATCTGGTACAAAAAGTGATGGAACTGCTTTTAAGAGTATTGTAGATATGGATCCTGATGCGAAAATAGAATCTTTGCTATCTGAGATAAAAGATGGTTATGGTGGTGATGTTAAAGTAGAACTTAATGATAATGGAAATATTGAAATTACAGATCTTAAAAGTGGTTATAGTCAAATTGATTTTAAGATGGTAGGTGTTCAAGGTGCAAGTGCACATACAAATTTAAATGATGTAACTGGAGAAAAAATCATTTCATTTTCAAAAAGTAATTATACCTCTATTATAGATGGAAATAATGAGTCATTACAGATGGATCAACAATATTTTGAAAAGAGTGGAGGTAAGTTAGAGGGAAATGTAGCATTGATTTATAATGGTGCATTTGCTGATGATACTACAAAACTAAGTGACATGATGAGTAGCAATCCTCTTCCCGATAAGATGTTTGATATGAGAGTCACTGATATAAATGGAGATGAAAAAAATATACAGCTTGACCTCTCTACTACTTCAACCTTTATCGTTGATGGCACTTCCTATAACATATACAATGCAGATGAAACCACTACAGATGGCAGTGATTTTACAATAGGGCAATTAAACAATATAATCGCCATGACCATTTCTGATAAACTTCCAACATCAAATGATATTACAGGCTTTAACGATGCAATAATAGAAGCGAAAAAACTTATAGATGTTGATATCAACAAAAGTGGACACTTGGAGATTAATGATAAGTCTGAAAACCTTAGTAATATTCAGTTTGCAATGTATGATAGTGATGCCAATGATTTTTCAAAAACCAATACCCCTTCACTCTCTTTTATGTCAAATAACGCAGTCACAGTTTCACAAGCCAATCTAAACTTTTTTGATGAGATAGATTCTATAATTGCTTCAGTGAGAAATGGCGTTATAAATTTAAATAGTGATTCTAGAAGTATTGGTATCCAAAACTCTATTACAAAATTAGAGCAGATGAATAATCACTTTAACAATGCCCAATCTCAAATCGGAATTAGGTCAAAATCTTTACAAATTGCAGAACAAAAAGCTTCAGCATTAGAGATTAATGTCATGCAGCTAAAAGCTGAAACAACAGAAGTAGACATGGCAGAAACCATCATGAACCTTAACCAAGTAACGCTTAGTTATCAAGCGATGCTTCAAACAATAACAAAAGTTAATTCACTAAGTCTGTTAAATTATATGAAATAAAATACTTTTTTTGTATAATAGTTAAAATTTTTATACTATTACATTATTAGGAAAAACTATTTTAAGACTTTTTAAATATATATTCGCAATTGCACTACTACTTTTTCTTGCTATCTCGACCATAGCAACAGATGCTCCAATGGTCGGAAAGATAGGCGCATTAATAGGAACATATAATAAAGTCTATTTTGGCTATCTATCGTTTATTTATCCATTTTTATTGATTCTTTTATTAATCTATATCTATAAAAACAGCGATCTTGAATTAGGACGTTTTAAAGTTCTTTTTCCTTCATTTTTGATACTCCTTTCAGTCTTAATTTTCCAAGCGCATGTTGTAGATGGACTTTATTATGGGGGTTTGGGTGGATTTATTGTTAGTTTTTTAAAAGCTTATATCGGAGGAGCGGGTATTTGGATATTTATCCTCTCTCTTTTTACTTTAGGGTTTATTTTGATCAAAGATGTTCTCTATTTTAGTTTTCCTGAAAATTTTAATCTTTATAGTTATTTTACGGCCGTAAAAGAGAAAGCAGATTATTTTTTATACAAAGACAACAGTGAAGATTTAAATATTCCTAACGCTTATGAAGATGATGAACATATAGCTTCAGCTCCCACCCCAACACCAAAGAAAAAGGTCTCTACTTATGTACCATTAGCTAAAGAGATCGAACCTGAAACATTAGAATATCTTGATTCTATTGAAGCGATTATGCATGCTCCAAAGAAAGAGACAGTTGATGATAATCCTATAGAAAATAATAAAATACAAACAATAAAAGAAGAGTCTGAAGCATTGTTGCAACCTCATATAGAACCTAAAACAAAAGTTAAAAATACAAAGATTTTAAAAGAGGTAGAGGAAAATAAAAAGCTATTAAGTCAAATAAAACAAGGAAAAGTTAAAAAACCAAAAAACTTTAAATTGCCATATTTTGATTTTTTAAAAGCTACTCCTAAAAAGAAATCTTGTATAAATGAGAGTGAAATAGATAAAAAGATAGAGGGTCTTATCGAAAAGTTAAGACAGTTCAAGATTACAGGTGATGTGGTACGAACCTACTCAGGTCCGGTTGTAACTACTTTTGAATTTCGTCCAGATGCACACATCAAAGTCTCAAAAATTTTAACGCTTCAAGATGATTTAGCCATGGCGCTTAAAGCGCAGACTATTCGTATTCAAGCACCAATTCCTGGTAAAGATGTTGTGGGTATTGAGATACCAAATAAAACGATAGAAACTATTTACTTAAAAGAGATACTCCAATCAGATATCTTTCAAAAAGCCTCTTCTCCTCTGACCATGGTATTGGGTAAAGATATCGTTGGTAATCCATTTGTAACAGATCTGGCTAAACTTCCTCACCTTCTAATCGCAGGAACCACAGGAAGTGGTAAAAGTGTGGGTATTAATGCCATGCTTATTTCACTTCTTTATCGGAACTCTCCAGATGATTTGAAACTTCTAATGATAGATCCAAAGATGCTAGAGTTTTCAATCTATAATGATATTCCGCATCTATTAACACCTGTTATCACGCAGCCAAAACAAGCGATTATGGCGTTAGCAAACATGGTCGTTGAGATGGAACGCCGTTATAAAATGATGAGTAAAACAAAAACTAAAAACATTGAAAACTATAATGAAAAAGCAAAAAAAGAGGGGTATGATACATTCCCCTATATAGTAGTTATCATTGATGAGTTAGCTGACCTTATGATGACCAGCGGAAAAGATGTTGAGTTTTATATCGCAAGACTCGCACAAATGGCAAGAGCAAGTGGAATCCACCTTATAGTAGCAACTCAACGTCCATCGGTTGATGTTGTGACAGGACTCATCAAAGCAAACCTCCCAAGTCGTATCTCTTTTAGAGTAGGGCAGAAAATCGACTCTAAGGTTATTCTAGATTCTACAGGAGCTGATGCCCTTCTTGGACGAGGTGATATGCTCTTTACCCCTCCAGGAAGCTCAGGTCTAATTCGTCTTCATGCTCCATTTGTAACTGAGAAAGAGATAGATACAATTATAGAATTCTTAAAGGTGCAAAGAGAAGTTATTTATGATCCCTCATTTTTAAGTGAGCCTGCTGGAACTGATTCTATGAGTGGAGTTTCCGTCAGCAAAGGAGACTCTGCTGTTGGTGGTGGAAACGGCGACTTTGACGAACTTTATGAAGATGCAAAAGCTGTTGTATTGGGAGATAAAAAGACTTCTATCTCTTATCTCCAACGAAGACTGCAAATCGGTTATAACCGTTCGGCTAGAATTATCGAGCAGTTGGAGATGATGGGAGTTATTTCTGCTCCAAATGCGAAAGGGCAGAGGGAGATTTTGGAGTAGTTGTTCCACTAGCATGTAACTTTTAGTAACCTCTAAAAATTATACTGTCACAATTTGTAACACCTGCTTTTATTTAAAACAATATTCGTGTATAATTATACAAATTTTTTTTAAGGGGAATTAATGAGCTTACTCAATGATTATAAAACACACACAGATGAAAGGGCTACACTTGGTGTACCTCCTTTGGCTTTAACAGCTGAGCAGGTAGCGGATCTAGTGGAGCTTTTAAAAGCAAGCCCGATTGCTGATGTAGATTATGCTATGGAGCTTTTTACTGAGCAAATCCCAGCAGGTGTGGATGACGCAGCTTATGTAAAAGCGGCTTTTTTAAATGACGTGATAGAAGGAAAGACATCTTGTGAATCAATAGATGCTGTAAAAGCATGTGAGATCTTAGGAACTATGCTTGGTGGTTTTAATGTTAAACCTTTAGTTGAAGCACTTAAAAATGATGAAGTTGCTGAGGTTGCGGCAAAGCAGCTTAAAAACACACTTTTAGTTTATGATTCATTCAATGATGTAAAAGCTTTGATGGATGGCGGAAACTCTTATGCAAAAGAAGTTATTGAGTCTTGGGCAAATGCTGAGTGGTTCACAAATAAACCAGCAATGGAAAAAGAGATTACTGTAACAGTATATAAAATTCCAGGTGAGACAAATACTGATGATCTCTCTCCAGCTTCAGAAGCTTTCACAAGAGCAGATATTCCACTTCATGCAAACTCATTTTTGATTAACAGAATGGACA
>DQTU01000109.1 GCA_015662615.1 Campylobacterales bacterium
CTAGCAAATTATATCATATATTGCATATTTTGGGTTTATTGTTTGCTTGATATGCATCTCACTGTATGATGCTATCAGTTATGCCTAATATTTGGTTTATTGTTTTTTGATTTGCTTTTTCAATGAATTTTATATTTCTCGAATTGTAATCTATTGATTTCATCTGTTCACCCATAATGTAGCCTGTGACATTTTCACTGTCAACTTGAACATGAAATGGGAAATCCCTTTTTGTATTTGTGATAGGACAAGCAAAAGCTAAACCTAAATGTTGATTAAATACCTTATTGCTGATAATCATTGCAGGTCTTCGACCTTTTTGTTCATGACCGCTTTGTGGATCAAAGTTTAAAGTTACGATATCACCTTGTTCGGGAATATATTTTACCATTCTTCTAATCCAACTTTTTTATCAAACTCTTCATAGACCTTATGGTCATGTGGGATTTTTTTTATCAAATCATTAATATCATATTTCTCTCTGGATTGTTTGATTGGCTCCAGTATGATTTTTTGATTTTCGATTAATATCTTAACCTTATCCCCTATAGATAAATGTAGCTCTTTCATGATGTCTTTTGGAAATCTTAGTCCTTGTGAGTTCCCCCATGTTGAAATCGTTGCTGTCATGATATATCCTTATTTGTATATCCAAAGTATATCATAAAAATTTTAGGGTGTCAATTGAGGGGTGCATCTACATTCAAAACTAAATTTTCATTACAACTCTTTATCATTATTTCGCTAAAATCACGGGATTATAAATGTGCGTAAACATACGCCTACAAAGGACAGCAGTGAAAGTTACAACGAAAAAGATAGACAGTGCCAATATTTTGGTATCTGTATCATTCCCAAAAAGTGATATCGAAGCCAAAATCAATACTCTTGCTATAGAAGCAGGTAAACAAATGAAAGTGGACGGCTTTAGAAAAGGCAAAGTTCCAGCTCATGTAGTCAAAAAAATGCATGGTGAAAAGCTAGTGCAAGATGCTGAGGGAGAGGCTATCAGAGAGGCTATAGATAAAGCTTTCAAAGATGAGAACCTAAAGCAAGAAGATATGCTAGGAGAGCCACTATTCAAAAAGTATGATAGAGGTGATGATGCAGTTGAAGCTGAGATACAGCTATGTATTAGACCAACTGTAGAGCTTGGAGACTATCAAAAAGTTGTACCATCTTTTGAACATCCAAAAGCAAGCACAAAAGAGGTGCATGACAGAATGGCTGACTTGGCCACGCAGGCAGCACCATTAGAGAGCATCAAGACCAAAAGGGCACTCAAAAAAGGCGACACAGCTGTATTTGACTTTGAGGGCTTTTTAGATGGTGTAGCATTTGAGGGTGGGAAAGCAGATGATTTTGAGCTAGAGATTGGGTCAAGCCAATTTATCGAAGGCTTTGAAGATGAAATGATAGGCATGAAAGCTGGAGAAGACAAAAGAATCAAGTTAAAATTCCCCAAAGAGTACCAAGCAGAAAACCTAAGAGGCAAAGATACAGAATTTGATGTCAAGCTAAAAGATATCAAA
>DQTU01000245.1 GCA_015662615.1 Campylobacterales bacterium
ATCTTTTCGACTATTGAGTAATAACCAACAATGGCATTACTGGCAAAAAATCCGAGAATGATAACATTTGCCGTAACATAAAGCTCAACTGCGATACGAGAGGTAAAGATATACCAACCATCTTTAAGATAAAATCTTATCTGCGAATATGTGGGAAGATAAAATGAGATATTGAAATTTTTAACCGCTACATAAAGGGCAATTATGCCAGCTATAACTGCTCCCAAAGCATTAAATAAAAGTACAAGATAGAGATCATCTGGAGTATGCACATAAATTAAAATAAGTACTGTAAAAATGATTTTTGCTAAGGCATTTAATATGGTAATATAGCGCATCTTCTCAATACCCTGAAAAAACCAAACAGGAAATAGCACCTGCCCTATGACCAATCCATAAGCGATATAATAAAGTGAAGCATTTTGTGCCAGCTTATCTACCAAAAGAATCAATACAGTTAAAAACATAAGATAAAGAAGCGCAATACCAAATTTGATAATCATAACCGTGCTGAAAATTTCATCTGTTTTAGTTTTATTGTGAGAATGGAGTGAAATCAGTCGAGTTGCTGAAAGATCAAATCCATAATCACTAAGCATCACACCATACATGATAATAGCAAGGATAAAAGAGTAAAGCCCAAATCCATCAATCCCAAGAACCCTGACAAGATAGGGAAATATAATCAACGGAACTAAATAGTTAATACCTTGAAGCACCACCAAAGAGACGAAATTATCGCCGAGTCTTTTCAGTGTACTTTGATTTGAATTTTCAATCATAAGCTACCTTTAGGTGTACATCGACAAATTAGGTAGTTTTTATACTATTTCTTGAATTTTAAGCAGGGTTTGTACTGTAACTTCTAAATCTTCCAATTTAAGCATATTTGCCCCGTCACTCAATGCAATACTCGGATCAAAATGCGTCTCAAAAAAGAAACCATCCACACCAACAGCAGCAGCAGCACGAGCCAAAGGAGCTACAAACTCTCTCCTTCCAGTACTTTTTCCACCAGCACCTCCTGGCATCTGTACAGCGTGCGTAGCATCAAATATAACAGGAGCAAACTCTCTTATGATCATAAGGCTTCGCATATCAACCACTAAATTTCCATAACCAAAACTACTCCCCCGTTCCGTTAACCATAAACCAGCTTTTTCACTATTTTCGTAAGTAGGCTCATCATAACCTCTAGTTTTTAAGACTTTCAGTGCCGAATACTCCATATCAACAGGATTCATAAACTGCCCTTTTTTAACATTGACAATAGCTTTTGATTTTGCAGCTTTTACGAGTAGATCAGTCTGTCTACATAAAAATGCAGGAATTTGAAGCACATCCACAACATCTGCAGCCTCTTCAATTTGCCAAGTCTCATGAACATCTGTTAAGAGCTTATATCCAAACTCTTTTTGAACCTCTTCTAAAATTTTTAAGCCATCATGCAGACCTGGACCTCGAAAGCTCTCTAGTGAAGTTCGATTTGCTTTATCAAAACTTGCTTTGAAATAAAACTCAATTCTCTCATCGGTTTGATACTGCATAAGATTTTCTGCAATTCTCATTACATTGTCACGACTTTCAATCACGCAAGGTCCAGCTATTAAAATCATTTTTACCTCTTTACTTTTAAATTTTTAATTTTGCCTCTGATATCTCCAAACATAACAACATCTTTTAAAAGTGCTGATGTGCAGATACCATCATCATTGATATTTAAAAACATTTCACCTTTTTGGCTTGCAAATATCCTCTGATTTAAAACAACAGCAAGTATATGGTTAGACGCTTCAAGAAGTTTAGAAACCTCTTGATGTTCTTTATTTAAAATCGAACGAACATCAATTTTTCCATTTTTATCACTTGTACCAATAGCGATAAGTTTAATTTCTTCTTTAGTTTCAAAATTTTTACCTAAAATATGTTTCAAATTAAAAAAGAGTGTCAAGATATCATTATGAGAGAAAAAGGGCATCACTTTTTTAGTGTCACTTTTTTTATCACCTCTGATGCGTGTAGTTAAAAGATTTACCTCTTTTTTCTCATAGTCAAAGAGATAGCGCTTAATATCAACTTTCCCTTCTCTCGTTTTTCTGCTTAAAAAGATTTGAGGGATTAATATATCATCTTTTACAATGCCGGTACTCTCAAAAGTTTCAACACGATTTCGACTAAGCACTTTTGCTAAACCAGTAGCCTTAGCTCTAATTTTTATCTTATAAGTACCATCATCAACACTTAAACTTGCAGTTGCTTCTCCAACACTTCCAAAAAATCCGTAATAGATATCATACTCGGCATCCATGCTGTAATCAGAAGCAAACGATGTGCAAATATACAGCAATAAGGTCATTAAAATCTTTTTCATGAGTATGATTGTACAAAAAATAGACTGATTTAATTCTTTTTCATTTACTATAAACCCAAATGTCGGTATATTGCGCATTAAAAAGATAACACATGATTAAAATTGCACTAATTGGCAAGCCAAATGTTGGTAAAAGTTCCCTATTTAACCGAATATCAAGACGATGGGATGCTATAACCTCTGACGTCAGTGGAACAACCAGAGATATTAAAAAAAGAGAAGTCCTTATAAACCAAACCCCTGCTCTGCTTATAGATACAGGTGGATTAGATGATGCGACCGAGCTTTTTACAACTATCAAAGCAAAATCCCTAAAAGCAGCACGTGAAGCAGATATCGTACTTTACATGGTAGATGGAAAAACACTTCCTGATGATGAAGATAAAAAACTCTTTTATGAGCTTCAATCATCATGCCCAATATTAGCCCTTGTTGTAAATAAACTCGACAATGACAAATCCGAAGAAGAGATGGGTTGGGAGTTTAGCAATTTTGGAGCTCATAATCTATTTTTTATCTCCGTTTCTCACAACAGAGGTACTAAAAAACTTATCAATTGGATTGACTCAGAGATACCAAAAGAAGAAGCTCCTGAATTAGAGTTGGAAGAGGATGATGAATTTTCTCTTGAAGATTTTATAGCGCCTGAAGAGATAGAGATCGCTGAAGAAGAAGAGAGTAACGAAATAAAAGTAGCGATTATTGGTCGGGTCAATGTCGGGAAAAGCTCACTTTTAAATGCCCTTGTTGGAGAAGACCGCTCAGTGGTAAGTCCTATAGCTGGGACAACTGTAGACCCTGTAGATGAGCAGTTTGAATATAAAGATAAATTAATTACTTTTGTAGATACAGCAGGAATCCGAAAACGAGGAAAAATAGAAGGTCTTGAAAAACATGCACTTCAAAGAACGCAAAAAATGCTGGAAACTGCTAATGTTGCCCTTTTGGTTATTGACTCAAGTTGTGAGTTTAAAGAGCTTGATGAGAAAATTGCCCACCTTGTTGATAAGTTTGGACTAGGAGTCATGATCGTGTTAAACAAATGGGATATGGCTATGTATGATTATGAGAAAAGTGTTGAAAAAGTTCGTGAAAGATTTAAGTTTCTCTCATACGCACCTGTTATCACAATTTCCGCATTAACCCATCAAAGAGTACATAAACTAAACGATAAGATTTTAGAAATTTATGATAATTATTCCAGAAGAATCCCTACTTCAAAACTCAATGAAGCGATAAAAATCGCAAACTCCAGACACCATTTGCCATCAGATAACGGACAGTTGATAAAAATTTACTTTGCTACTCAATTTGAGACAAAACCACCGCGAATAGCACTTATCATGAATAGACCAAAGTCTCTACATTTTAGTACCAAACGCTATCTGGTAAATCAACTTAGAGGATTTTTTAACTTTGAGGGAACGCAAATCATACTTGAACCTAAAAAGAAAAAGAGCAATGAGGATTATGATTCGTGAAAAATATCATTTTGATAGGTTTTATGGGTGTGGGCAAAGGAACAGTTGCAAGAGCTTACGCAACTGAATTTGATGCCTTTGCTATTGATACAGATGATTTAATAGAGAGTATGGAAAATAGAAAAATTAAAAATATATTTGAAGAAGAGGGAGAACCGTACTTTAGAGATTTGGAGCAAAAATGTGCAAAGTGGTTATCAAAAAGTGTTGAAAACTCTATCATTTCAACAGGTGGCGGGTTTTTCAAAACAAAGTCCATTAAAAAAATAGGAACGGTTGTTTTGCTTGATTCCTCATATGAAGCAATCTATCAGAGAATCTTAGCCCATCCAAATGCAAAGAAGAAATTGGCAAAAAGACCACTTTTCCAAGACCCAAAACAGGCAAAAAAGCTCTATAAAGAACGGTCAGCTGAGTATAAAGAGGTAGCAGATATTGTTGTTAATGTTGAAGATAAAACTCCTTTTGAGGTAGCACAAAAGATTCAAGAACTTATTTAGCTTTTACTACGCTTCACATCTCTATAGGTTTTTACTGCATGTAATAGAAAGTTTGGAGCAAGCGCAACGGACATGCAGATTAAACCTGTTAATTTATAATGTTTAAAAAGTTCCAATGAATGTTTCATAGCAGTCTTTGTTTGACCCAATATTTTTAACCCTGAAATATGTAAAAATGCACTTTTTCGTAAATATTGCATTAGATATTTTGTTTGATCATTTTTTTCATAGTTAGCAAAATACTCAAATTGAAAAGGCAAATTTACATAAACCATTCGTGAAGTATGACTATTTTCTCTGTCTCTATAATAAGTACATATTCGATTACAAAATATAAGATTCGTTTTTAGACCATAAAGAAGCCACAAATAGATATCTTCGCCATTACCTTGGTCTTTGGGAAATCCACCAAGAGATTGAAAAAATTTCTTTTCTAAACAGACCGTAGAAGTTTGAATCAAACCATCATACTTGGTATATGGCTTTAGAAAGTTTTTAAGTTCTCCACAAAAATCTTTATCTACACCAACTGGAGGATAAATTATCCGACCATCATTTTCTATAATTTTTATGACGAACAGAAAATATTTTATGTTCTGGAAACTCTGTAACCATTTTAAGCATAACTTCTAAAAAATCAGGTGTCCAGTCATCATCTGCATCCAGCACGCAGATATAATCATATTTAGCATGTGAAA
>DQTU01000344.1 GCA_015662615.1 Campylobacterales bacterium
ATCAAAAGACAAAACAGAGAGTTTCAAACCATCACCATCTCTAAAATATTAGATACCTTTACATCTAAACCTTACGGATGGTATCAAGCTGCTATTATGTGCATTATTGCATCACTTTATAAGAAGAAATTTATCGATATATTTGAAAGCAGTACCCCATTAAGTAGAAATGATGTATATACCGCACTTACAAACAACCGAAAATTTGCAAATACCATAATAAAACCGGCAACAGTAGTTGATGAGAAGGTTTTAAAACTCTCAAAAGAGATCTTAGCAGAACTTCTACCCGAAGGTAAGTTTAGCTCAAATAGTGCCAGAGAGATTTACGAAGAGGCAAAAAGCGGTATTGAAAAGTTGATAAAAGATTTAGAGGATTACAAAAGAGTGCCATACCCTTTTGCTGAAAGTTTTGAAGAGCCTATAAACACACTCTCAAAAGTCAACATTGGATTTGATGACTTTTTTATAAGACTTAAAGAGTTGGAAGATGAACTGCTCGATATGAAAGAGGATATGCTCGATCCAATGTTGGAGTTTATGCGTGGAAATAAATTTCAGATATATAAAGATATAGATGAGTTTGTAAAAGATAATAAGACGAACCTCTACCACATTGCAAACGTAAAAAAGAACGATCTCTTAGCACTCTTAAAAGATAGAGAACCATTTAAAGGTAGGAAGATTTTAGATGCTAACAACTCTTTTAAGCTTGTTAAAGAGGAAGTTGACAGACTCATTAAAGATACTCGCATAAAAGCAAAAGAGAAGATTGAAACCATCATCACTGAACTGCAGAGTGATGAAAATTTCAAAGAGGTTCCTATTCAAGAGAGATATAAAATCATTAGACCTTTACAAAATATCCAAGAAGAGATAGAAAAGAGTAGTAGCATTGACTTTATCAATCAGTTGGTATCGAATGAAAAATTAACCGCCTATAAAATGGATGGCTTTGAAAGGATGGAAGAGCTAATCCCTCAAAAAGTTGCCGATGAAAACAGAATGTATAAAAGAAGAGTAAGCATACAAGAGTTGATACCTAAGAATATACGAAAAATAGAGAGTATAGAAGATGCTAAACGATACATCAAAGAGCTTGAAAACAACCTTTTAAAAGAGATAGAAGATGGAAAGCAGATCATCATATAGGATTGCCAAATGAACAAGTCAGCACTAAAAAAGTTTGCCACTTCAATTCGCAATGAGTTAAAGAGAAGCATAAGTACAAAGTTAGACTATCTTTTAGGATTAGGTAGTAATCTTCCTATTGAGCTTAAAGATGAAGAGCAAAATATTGAGATTATTAGAAAAAGATGTACGACAGATGGGAAGTTAGATGATCAAAAAAGAGATGAACTTATCGAAGAGGTGGCATATACCTGGTTTAACCGCTTGATTGCTTTAAGGTTTATGGATGCAAACGGCATCACAGAAAGTGGCGTTGTATCGCCTATAAAGGGACAAACCCTTCCTGAGATTTTCAATCTTGCAAAAGGTGGAGATATAAGCGATAAACTAAATCTTGACAGAGATAAGTTTTACGATTTATGTGATGGCAAGATACCTTCAAACAATCCTGACAATGAAGCCTACCGAATGCTTTTTATCTCTGTTTGCAACTACTACTCTGAAATTATGCCCTTTATGTTTGAGACGATCAAAGATTACACTGAGCTTCTACTTCCTGATGATATGTTAAGCAGTAACTCCATACGAGCAAAGGTTGTAGAAGCTCTTGATGATGAGTCTCTAAAAGATGTTGAGATTGTCGGTTGGCTATATCAGTTTTACATATCTGAAAAGAAAGATGAAGTTTTTAACAAATTGAAAAAGAATGTAAAGATCACACCTCAAAACATTCCAGCTGCTACACAACTCTTTACCCCTCACTGGATCGTAAAATATATGG
>DQTU01000346.1 GCA_015662615.1 Campylobacterales bacterium
AGATGTTTTAGTTTTGCTTCAATGTTCATGATAATAAACCTTATTGTATAAAAATTTACAAAAATTCAATATTTTTTAACATAAACTTATAAAATTATACTATAGTTGTCTTTTGTATAATTGGTCTACAACAAATCTCCAACAATCCCTTTAATAACATCTCCATCCAACCCAACATCTTTACCATACTTACCAAACAAAGCAAACCCATCTCTAGTTTTTTCTATA
Organism: Campylobacterales bacterium; assembly: GCA_015662615.1. Classification (GTDB taxonomy): domain Bacteria; phylum Campylobacterota; class Campylobacteria; order Campylobacterales; family QNZT01; genus SZUA-1433. Next base: position 229 of record DQTU01000346.1, read on the forward strand.
ACTTCTTTTGCTTTTGTATGAGATATACCATTTAAAACTCCAAAAGAGACAATCTCACTATCACTAAATCCTTCTCTTTTTCCACCTAAAGATAAAAAATGCTCTTTATAGATACCCTCTCCAAAAGAGTAGATGAGATCATAAGCAGGAGAAAGTTTCCACGCTCCTTTTTTATCCATCATAAAAGAGAAGTTTTTAGCATGGTCATCGCAGTTTTGCCCTATGATGTTAAATACCACTCTTTGGTAAGCTTGATAAACATCTTGCATATCACAAGTCAATCTCATCGTACTTTTTAAAAACTCTTCATAACTTATAAGCCCTCTTTGATCAAATCTTCTGTTAAGCAGACCACTCAAAGTATGAAGATGCAGTTTTTCACCCTCGACTCTATCAAACCTTTTTACCCCAAAATGAAACTCATCCCCATGTATAATCTTTTCAAACTCTGGAACATCTATCCCTATCTCTTGTGCAATTTGAAAATAGATATACTCCACTTTTGTCAAATCACGATGCAACTTATCATCTTCATAAAACTTGACAATCCATGACTCAAAATCTTTCCTATCATCTCCAACAATCAATCTATCATTTACCCTATCCCAGCCTACAAATGCCTTTGGTCTAGCCCCTCCAGGAGAGGGATGAGCACTCAAATACTCAAAAACATCTTGACTACTTCCCTCGATAATCTTTCTCACACTTGATATATACTCTTTTAACTCTATTGTGATACGGTCTTCTTTTTCAAACGGCAAAGGCTCATACTCAATAGCCCCAATCGCTCTATCACCCATATAAGACAACTTTCGCAAAGGGTCTCTCATAGCATCCAAACTACCATCATGAGTTCTAAAATACTCCGCCATCAAAGTAGAACCAAAACTATCAGGAAGTGAATCAGAAAAAACACTAGGAATCAAATCAAAAGCGATAAATTCTCGACCACTATAAACTCTACTTGATAAAGACAGATAAAATGGTGAAATTTCTAACTTTTTCTCCAAGAATGAATCAAAATATTGAAAAAAATATCCACCGTCACGATGAGACAAAACACCGATATCTTCTCCAAAAATCTTGGCTTTAACTACCATGTTTAACTCTTTGAGGCTCTTTTTTGGTTTTATTTAACGCTGCATACTCTTTTACTGGACTATACTCTGCTGGTACTAAAAAAGAATCCAACTCATCAACTCTATTTAAGGCAACCAATATCTTGATAAAATCCTTGATACTCCCCTCACCTTTTTGTTCAAATCTCCTATAGGTTGAGAGTGGGTAGAAAAAAGTCCATTTACAGAGATATTTTAAATCCTTTTTTTAGCAGCAACGGTGAGTTGTTGTCAGAACCAGTATATGCAATTCCTTCATTAA
>DQTU01000284.1 GCA_015662615.1 Campylobacterales bacterium
AGTTTTATCATCTTTAGTTTTAACCTCTTCCAAGAAAATAGCAAATGGAATATGATTTGAATACTTTTCAATAATACTTTTGATTCTGTAACTCTCTAAAAACTCAACTTCATCATCTTCAAGATGCAAGATGATTGTTGTTCCATGGCTCTCTTTTTTGCTATCTTTTATCTCATACTCACCACCACCTGAACTAATCCAAGCATGTGCACTTTTTGCCCCAGCTTTACGACTCTCAACTTCAACCTTTGAAGCTACCATGAACGCTGAGTAAAATCCAACACCAAATTGACCGATAAGAGATGAATCTTTTTTAGCATCACCACTTAGTTTCTCAACAAATGATTTTGTACCACTTTTTGCAATCGTTCCTAAGTTTTTTACCAAATCATCTTTACTCATCCCGATACCCGTATCAGTTATAGTAAGTGTTTTTGCCTCTTTGTCTACATTGATTTGAATTTTTGGTTCATACTTCAAGTCTTTATATTTATCATCTGAGATACAGAGATAGTTTAGTTTATCAAGTGCATCTGAAGCATTTGAGATAAGCTCTCTTAAAAAGATCTCTTTGTTTGAGTAGAGTGAGTGGATCATTAGATCCAAAAGTTGTGTTACTTCTGTTTGAAATTCATGTTTTGACATATACGATAATCCTCCGTTTAAATTTTTTGGCATTTTATCGAAATATGTTTAAAAAAACTCTAGCTTAACTCCTCATCCAACCGCTCTTGCATCTGAATCTGCATATCTTCAAACCAATTTTTATTCTCTTTTACATAAAAACTATCAAGATATATAAGTTTAACTTTACCGCTTTTTGCAAGGAAGTTTTGAGAATCTAAAACATTTCTAGTATTTACTATAACGACAGGTTGGACTTTGAGTTTTAATTTTGAAGCGATAAGCTTAGTTCCTGCTTTAAATGGTGCTATCGTTTTTCCGTCTCCTCTAGTCCCTTCTGGAAAGATAGCAATAACTCTACCTGCTTCTAGTCGCTCTTTACAGTCAGCAAAGAGTTTTAAAAGAGATTTTTTATCTTCACGATTTATAGAGATCATTTTATTAAGGGTTATAATTTTCCCAAAAAATGTCATATCTGTAATCTCTTTTTTAGCAACCCAAGCAAGGTTTTTAGGGTATGTTGCTTCAAGTATAATAATATCTAGAAGACTTTGGTGATTTAATATTATCATTTGAGCTTCAATATCAGGTGCACCTATGACTTCCAATTTATATCCAGTGAGCCAAGCTTGAAGTTTAGCCCATGTGCGCCTAATCTTCCAACTATGCTTACCAAAAAATATTATTAAAATTATGACAATACTTACGGTGATAACAAAGTTTATAAAGATCGAAATTGCTTTAGTTTTTTGTAATATCTTCATTTATCCAACCGATTTTTTTATTTGGCAACAGTACTTTAATATATCCATCTTTTTTAAGCATCATATCTGCTTCAATTTTCTCTTGTGTAACATAAAAAACTGTTGAATTTTTTGTTGGTAAAATTCTTAGTTTTACATTTTCATGGAGTATAATTTTACTAATGGGCATTCTAATGTAAAAGAGAAAGGCTCCCACAATTAACGCTAATATTAGAAGATATAGTTTTTTAGTTTTAAGATAAAAGAGAAATATGATAAATGCTAAAACAAGTAAAGCTATGGCTTTATACAGAGCAAAACGACTCTCCTCGGGATTTAGATATGTTTGGGTGCTTACACTACTATCTTGCAATACAATAGGAAATGAGACAATGTTGTATTTATTGCTTTCAAGATCAAAGTATTTAAATTTAAACAGTTTGATATCATTAGGGATAATGGCAAAATAATAAATGGTTTGATTAAATCCATTATATTTTATCTCATCAATTCCATCCCTAAGGGCATAAGGAATATGAAAATCCTCAAGATTTGCATGGCTTGCATTGATCTCAAGTACAACTATATTGGACTTTTCATCATATTTTTTCTCATGATGGCTTTGAAGTGTAAGATCACGAGATAAAACGAGACAAAACTCTTTATCTTCACGAAGAGCAACAATTTTAGGTTTATAAGCATGTAGTGTTTGACTTTGTACTTTACCATTGTCAAGTGTTGTGGAGATTTTAATATCTGGCATGGTAACAGATGTTGAAAATGGCTTTATGATATAACTATTCTCATAACTAGCGCTAGAGGTCTTTTTCCAAGGGCTATTTTCATTGAGTACTGTAATATTTTTATGTTTTGAAAATGAGGTCTTGATATTATTTATATTTTCATTTGTGACGATTGCTTTGATTTTGATGCTTGCATGTTGAGAGAGATAAATCTTCTCTGGTTTATCAACATAAGAGAGAAAGATTGATTGTGCTTTTACAAAAGGATTTTCCTCTCCATCTTCATCAGCATAGACTTCATTTTCATCAAATGCCCTGCTACCATCTTGGCTATCTGAAAATACTTCGATATCTACAGGCTCTTCAACACTGTCTATATAATCATCAGCAGAAATTACCTCTTCTTCATAAACAACTTCTTCCTCAATGATCGCATCTTCTTGCGTAATTTGAACATCTTGATTTGTTCTTTCAAAAAGATCTCCAAAAAAACCAGCATTGAGATGAAGCGTAAAAAACAGTAGTAGCGTTATGGAGAAGAGAAATCGTAACTTCAACGAATCAAACCCTCTAACATTTTGATACCATCATCACCACCAAGTAGTGACTCCATGGCCCGCTCTGGATGCGGCATCAAGCCAAAAACATTGCGTTCTTTGTTACAGATTCCTGCAATGGCATCTACTGAACCATTTGGATTAAGTTCATTGCCCTCAGCATCACAGTAGGTTAAAAGCACTTGATTGTTATCATAAAGATCTTTAAGATTATCTTGGTCAATGTAGTAGTTCCCCTCGCCATGAGCGATTGGGATATTGACTACAGCTCCTACATTTAATTCTTGTAAAAAATCATTTTTATTATCTTCAACTTTTAGATAGTGATGTTTGGAGATGAAATGCATGTTTTGATTGTGTTTCATAGCCCCAGGCAGTAGATCTGCTTCAAGAAGAATTTGAAAACCGTTACAAATTCCTAAAACTTTTCCACCATTTTTTGCATACTTTATAACCGTTTTCATTATTGGAGAAAATCTAGCGATACTTCCACTTCTTAAAGCATCCCCGTAGCTAAAACCACCAGGAAGAACCACTAAATCAGTTCCCGCTGGAAGTTCCTCTTCTTTATGCCAAATAAACACTACATCTTGTTTTAACATCTCAAAAGCATATTGTGTATCAAAGTCACAATTGGTTCCAGGATATACAATAACTGCTATTTTCATTTTACTATCTCTATCTCATAATCTTCAATGACGGTATTTGCTAAAAGCTCTTCACACATCTTAATAACATCTTCTCGTGCTTTTTGTTCATCATCACCATCTAATTTCATGACGATCTGTTTTCCTATCCTAACATCATTTACATTATCAAAATGTAATGAAGTTAGGGCATGATGGACAGCTTTTCCAGCAGGATCTAAAACGCCGGCTTTTAGACCAATATTTACAATTGCCTTCATGATTTATCTCCTAAAATTCTTTTGAGTACTTCTTCATAGGCTACTTTTACATTTCCAAGATTTTGACGAAAACGATCTTTATCTAACTTCTCTCCACTATCCATATCCCAAAATCTACAACTATCAGGACTGATTTCATCACTTAAAATGATCTCTCCCTCTGAATCAATTCCAAATTCTACTTTAAAATCGACAAGGTTAAGACGTCTTTCCTCAAAGAACTCTTTTAAAAGTCTATTGATTTGAAGACCTTTTTGTTTTAAAATATCAAGTTTATCTCGATCATCTACAAGTTCTAACAACATACAGTGGTTTTCACAAATAATCGGATCATTCAAATCATCATCTTTTAGATAAAATTCAACAAGGGTAAATGGTAATACTTTTCCATCTTCTACGCCTAGTCGTTTACTAAGAGAACCCGTTGCTGTATTTCGAACAACTACCTCAATAGCAATAATATCAACTTTTTTCACTAATTGGTTATTATCATCAAGTGTTTCTATAAGATGTGTTTTCACTCCATTTTTTTCTAAAAGTGCAAAAAGCTCCGTACTTATTTTACAGTTTAGTGCACCTTTCCCTTGCTCACTTCCTTTTTTTTCAGCATTAAATGCCGTTAAATCATCTTTAAACTCTGCAATAAGAATATTCTCATCATCTGTCAACCAAAGTTTTTTTGCTTTACCTTCGTATAGTAATTCTCTCTTTTCCACTTTTTTCCCTAATGAAACCCATTTGTAATTGTTAAAACTTTAATTGTATCAATTGCAGTTTTAAGTTGTATATCTTTTAATATATCCGCTTTTGTAATCAGTTTTTTACTCTTTTTATCATCACTCTTTTTCGTATCAACCTTTTTCTTACCATCAAGCTTTTCAAGCTGACCTTCTAAATGTTTTTTAAGATCACTCTCTTTAATCGAAAAATCATTCTCTTCCACGATCACTTCCCCCGGAAAAACTTCGATATCTGGAACAACACCTTTTGCCTGAATGGTTCTTCCGTTTGGAAGATAATATCGAGCAACAGTAATTCTAAGTGCCTCTTCTTGGCCAATTGGCAAAATGACTTGCACAGAACCTTTACCAAAACTCTTTTTACCCACAAGCACTGCTCGCTTGTGATCTTGAAGTGCTCCACTCACGATTTCACTTGCACTTGCACTTCCTCCATTGATAAGTACAACAAGAGGAATATCAGTGAATGTACCATTTTTTGAAGCATTATAAACTTGGTTTTCTCTCTCTAATCTTCCTTTTTGTGAAACAATAATACCCTCTTCTACAAAAAGATCAGTAAGCCCTACTGCTTGATTTAAAAGTCCGCCTGGGTTATTTCTAAGATCTAAAATCAGACCTTTCATTTTACCTCTGTTTTTAACGAGTGCTTTTCTTACATCATCTGTTACTTTTTTATCAAAACTAGTAACTCTGATATAAAGAATATCACTATCTTCTATTTTTTTCGTATAAACTGAGTCAATTTTGATAATATCTCTGATAATTTCTATAGTAAGAGGCTTTGGTTCTTTTTTACGGACAATTGTTAAATTGATCTTTGTCTTTGGTTTTCCACGCATGATAGCAACTGCTTCATCAATGGTCATGTTAAGCGTTGATTTATCATTGATTTTTAAAATGATATCTTCACTTTTCATACCTGCTTTATCAGCAGGTGTTCCTTCGATTGGAGCGATGACAGTCAACGCACCATCTCTCATGCCTACAGTGATTCCAAGACCGCCAAACTCACCTTCAGTTTGAATCTTCATATCTTTATATTTCTTCTTATTCATAAATGAAGAGTGTGCATCGAGATTTGACAAAAGTCCCTCAAGTGATTTGTCAACAATATCTGAAATATTTTGATCATCTACATAATATTGTTCAACGGTTTGTATGACTTTTGTGTATTTTGCAAGCGCATTTAATCTTTTTTCTCCGATTTGCTGACTCAGTGTATGATCACTTTTGGCAAACAGTGATGAAGATAAAAAGAGTGCTGATGCTACGATAGTGGTAGTAAAGCCTAAAGCTATAAATTTTTTGTCTTTCATATAATAAAATTCTCCAGTAGTATATTAGATAAGCTGATATTTTAGTTAAATTCTACTGAAAAAGCAATTCAGTAGAATTTTGTAACGCTTTTAAAGTGTAATCTCTTTAATATCTGCAATATTTCTAAAGTTTTGATAAATAAGTGCAATTAAATTTTTTCTATTATTTTTAATATTTTCATCTTCTACATTGACCATGACATGGTCAAAAAAGTTATCAATCTCTGATTTAAGACCAAAAAGGGCATCCAATTTAGCTTTATATGTATCGTACTCTTTATCTGCAACTAAATTGTACGCATCAAAAAGTGCTGACTCTGCATCTTCTTTAAAAAGTTTATCATCCACGGTAATTCTATCTTGAAGTTTCATATCTTTGATGATATTTGCCACTCTTTTAAAGGTACTAAATGAGTCTTTAAATTGTTCTTGTTCAACAACTAAATTAAGTGCTTCAATTTTTTTAGATATCTCTACGATATCACGCTCTCCACTTTTAAGAACTGCATGGATAACTGAGGGGTTAGCCTCAAAATAACGTGAAATTCTCTCTAAAAAGAATGTTTCAAGAAGCTCTAAATCTATTTCATCATAATTTTTTGACAATGCTTTTAAATCTTTATTAACATCAAAACTAAATCCACGATCTATCGCAATCTTGACGATACCCAAAACTGCACGCCGAAGTCCAAATGGATCTTTGGTTCCTGTTGGAATTTTACCCTTTGAGAAAAATACTAAAATAGAATCAAGTTTATTTGACATTGCCACAATAGCAGAAAAGTCACTACTTGGCAAATCACTCTCTTCTCCATCTGGAAGATACTGCTCTTTAAAGCTAAGTGCAATCTCTTCATCCTCTCCAGCTTCTTTAGCATAGTAATATCCCATGAGCCCCTGAAGTTCCGTAAACTCATAAACCATGTCACTTAAAAGATCTGCTTTGGCATACATGACTGCTCTGCTCATAGACTCTTTTTGTGCAGCATCCTTTAAAAGGTACTGTGCAATTTTCTCTTCTCTGAGACTTTTATCATATATAGATCCAAGTCCTTGCATGAAGGTAACTTTTTTAAGCCCTTCATTATCAAGTCCCTTTTTAAGATCATTATTATAAAAGAAAAGCCCGTCACTAAGTCTTGGGTAGAGAACTTTCTCATTTCCTTTGATGATTTGGCTGTAATCATCTGTATCGGCATTTGAAACCACAACAAAATGGTTACTCAATACGCCAGATTTAAATACTGGAAAATATCGTTGATGCTCTTTCATAGAAGCGATGATAACCTCTGGAGGAAGTTTCAAAAACGCTTCATCAAAGGTACCTAAAAGTGCCGTAGGAAATTCTGTAATAGCAACAACTTCTTTTAAAAGTTCTCTATCATGCTCTATCTCAAGATCGTTATCCTTTTCAATTTTTTGAAACTGATCTAAAATACGCTCTTTTCTGTCATTAGGATTTAAAATCACACTATGTTCTTTCAAGATTTCTTGATAATTCTTAATTGAGTCGTATTTTAAAGGATCATAAGTCTGTGTTCTATGCCCATAGGTGTACCCATCTGATTTTATACCATAAACTTCAATCTCTATAACTTTACCATCAAATAGACATCCTATCCATCGAATAGGTCTGATAAAATTGTCTTTTCCATTTCCCCATCTCATGGATTTACCAAATTGAAGTTCTTTTAAAAACTCAGTAATCATAGAAGAGAGTAAATCTTTTGAAGCTAAGCCTATACGGTTTTTTTGATAATATAAAACTTCTTTACCATTTTTTGAAGATGAAGAGATCTCATCGATGGAAATACCGCATTTTCTAGCAAACCCTAAAGCTGCAGGAGTTGGTTTACCTTCTTTATAGGCAATTTCAACAGGTGCTCCAAAAAGCTCTTCTATGGAATTAGCTTGTTTCTCTAAAAAGGCATCACTTATAAGTACAAGTCGTCTAGGTGTAAAATAAAACTCAAAATCAGCCTCAAGTTTGTGTGCAGAAAGTATTTTTTGCCATCTATCTTTTATATTTGGTAACTCTTTTAAAAATGGAATTGCAGGAAGCTCTTCTACCCCTATTTCGATTAGTAGCGGTTTTCTCATCAAATGCCTTTTATTATAATGGTGATGATTGTATCAAATAGGGAGTAAAGATTGGATTATTTGTCTATCTTGTCACGATGTTTTTCCGCTGATTGGAGCATAAAACCCCGAACCATAAAAATCATAAATAGAACAAAAGCTGTTATCATAAAGATGTCAAAAAATGTTTGCATACATACCTGCCTTTTTTAGCAGGTATTATACTCTAACTTTCATATATGATATCAAAGGCTGATAGTTTGTTATTCTCTTCAAGGCTAATACTGAAGTTATTGATTCGTTTTTTGATAAGTTCTGAGCCAAATTCAGGGACAACATTGAGCAGTAAAAAGGTAATTTCTTGGTTTTTATCATCTACTAAAATCAGATCACACTCTCTAACAATTTTTCGTATATTATAACTCTCTATATCCATTTCCGAATTGAACTTATAATTAAAAAGGGAGAAAAATATTTTATCTTTAATCAGTTGATTTATTTTTAGCTCAAATTTTCTCTTATCAACCATTAACACATCTTGTTCATCTTCGTAGGCAAGAAGTCGTTTTGAGTAGAAGTTACTATGTAAAAACTTTTCCATTGATAAGATATATTCTTCTAAAAAGAAATCCATCTTTAAGTATTTATCTACCCCATTTATGTGCTCTCTTAAAATATCTTTTTGTCTTAAATAGTTTTTATTTGAAATGAGGAAAAATTTAGTTTTGAGATTTTTGGCTTTAATGTTATGAAGCAACATCTCTTTTAACATGTCATTTTCTTTGTTAAATACAATGATATCCATATCATCCATGTTTGAAAGTTCATTCTCTGTCAATGAATCAATAGTAAAGAAATCAACATCAGACACTTCACTAAATAAGTAATAATTTAATTTTTTAATATCTTCACAATCACTCAACAGTGCAACTTGTATATTTTTTGCAGTACTTATCCGATCATTAAGCAGTGATAATTCTATTAAATTCTCATCATCAAGCTCAAAATATTCACTCTCAATTTGCCCATGTGCCATATCTCTTTCCTTATAATAGTTGTCTGTTTTAAACTATTAAGTAGATCGGCAGAAATAGAAAGTTATTTAATAAAAAATAGAAAAAAATGAAGATTTTAAAAATTTAGAGTTTGATGATCTCTTTATTGGCATTGTCTATTTTTAAAAGATTTATAAAACCACTCTCATAAATACCACTATCTAGTCCAATTTTATCATTAGTTATCAGGGGCTCTTCAAATGGGGTGTGTCCAAAAACTACAGTATAAGGAAGCGGATCCTTATTAAATATAAACTTATCTCTAATCCAGTAAATAGTACCTTTTTTAGCTTGTTCTTTCAGATTTCCTACCGTAAAGTCAACACCAGCATGGATAAATAGATAACCATTCTTTTTATCAAGGTAGTAGGAAAGTAACTCTTCAAGGAAGTGTTCAAGTTTTGGATGAAGAGTATAGTCATGTTCAAAAGCAAACTCCAAAGCCTCTACACTCTCTCTGAAAAATGGGTATTGATTATAAGCTTTTAAAGAGTTTTTTAAAAAATGATCTTCAAAAAAGATTTCATGATTACCACGAAGAAAATGCATAGCTCTCTCTTCTTTTTTTGCCCAAGATTGCAACGCTAAAATACCTTTAAGCGTATGATAACTCCCACCATCATGAAATTCTCGACCAAATACTTCCATGCTCTCTCCACGATCCATATAATCACCTAAAAAGATGATGATACGATCCTCTTCACACTTTTCTTTGATAAATTGTTCAACTTTTTGAAATATTGAGAACGTGCCATGGAGGTCTGGTACTATGAGATATTTACATGTTGCATTTTCATTATTAGATTTTGTTTTAGAGAAAAGAGACTTAAAAAATGTGGTCATATCTTCTCCCTTTAAATTTTTTGTGCACTTTTGCAGATGATATCACCTACTTCTTTATTTAATGCATTAGCAACAACATTACATTTTACTTTTAATAGATAATATATTGGATACTCTGAATTTTCACTTAAACATTCAAAATTTCCCATACCTTTTGAGATAATACAGTCTGCTTTGTCAAAAAGTAACTTAGCTTTATCATTTAAATCTTCTACAATGATTCCAGGTGTTTGAACACCACTGTCTATGAGGGTTGCAACTTCATTGATAAGATCTTCTTTTAATTCATCATAAGTGATATCATTTATAATTGGAGTTGATCGCACAAAATAGTAAACTTCAATATTTTTAAATAGATTCTTTAATATTTCAATATATAATCTATCAAAGACATTCTCCCCAGCATTATCAGCCAAGTAGACAATTGTAACACTATTTTGAAGTTTTTCAAAAAATGATTTAGTATCATCAATTGCAAAATCTGTTTCTAAAACTTTTTCTAGTTCAGTTCCCAAATCAAATTCAAATTCACTAGCTAAATCTATAACATTTCCTGCAACAGCAATTTTCGTAGCCGTTAAAAAAGGATTGGAACTCTCTTTGATTGCCTGTTTACAATCAGGAATAAATGCTTCTGCTTTTTTAATGGATTTTTGTTTGACTTCATAATAGAGATCAGGTTTATCTAAAAGTTTTGAAATCATATGATACATGGGTGTTGCATTTTTAGGAGGTGTTTTGTCCATGCTAAAAGAAGGTAACATTTTTGCACTCTCATCAAGCACTTTTTTGGTAGTTTTTTCATCCAAACCAAGCTCACAAGTTACTCTATGCGCTTGGTTAAAAATGCAAATGATGCACTCAGATTGGATATTAATTTTTTGCTTCTTTTAAAGTGTCTGCTATCAAAAACGCTAACTCTAATGCCTGATGCGCATTGAGTCTAGGATCACAGTGCGTGTGGTATCTTGAACTTAAATCTTCAGCAGTTATAGCTTGACCGCCGCCAACACACTCAGTCACATCTTTACCAGTCATTTCTAAGTGAATTCCACCAGCATGAGTCCCTTCACTTTTATGAATAGCAAAAAAGTTTGTAACCTCTTGAAGCATCTTATCAAAATCTCTAGTTTTATAACTGGTAGAAGATTTAAAAGTATTTCCATGCATGGGATCACATGACCAAAGCACTTTTTTACCCTCTTTTTCAACTGCTTTTATCAAAGCTGGAAGATGATCGCCTACTTTATCAGCACCCATTCTTACAATCACATTCATCTTTCCAGATTCATTTTCAGGATTTAGTATATCTATAAGTTTTATCAAATCTTCAGGATCAGTTGTAGGTCCTGCTTTTACCCCTATAGGATTTTCAACACCTCTTAAAAACTCAACATGAGCACCATCAACTTGACGAGTTCGATCACCGATCCATAGCATATGAGCAGAACAGTCATACCATTTACCTGTTAAGCTATCTTCTCTTGTTAACGCCTCTTCATAATTTAAAAGAAGTGCTTCATGCGAGCTGTAAAGAACGGTTTGATTTAAATTTGGTGTATTTTCAGCGGTAATTCCACATGCTTCCATGAAGGAAAGTGCTTGTGAAATTTTATCTGAAAGCGCTTCATATCTCTCATTTGATGATGATCCACGGGCAAAGTCTAAATTCCATCGTTGTACTTTATGAAGATCTGCAAAACCACCTCTTGCAAAAGCACGAATTAAGTTTTGTGTTGCTGCTGATTGGTTATAAGCACTTAACATTCTATAAGGATCTGGTTCACGCCCCTCTTTTGTAAAGGCAATATCATTTATAATGTCACCTCTATAACTTGGCAACTCTAACCCATCAATTGTCTCAAAATCACTAGATCTTGGTTTTGCAAATTGACCTGCAATTCGCCCTACTTTTACAACTGGCTTTCCACCTGCAAAAGTCAAAACTACTGACATTTGTAAAAATACTTTGAAAAAGTCTTTAATGTTATCAGCGTTAAATTCTGCAAAACTCTCAGCACAATCACCACCTTGAAGTAGAAATGATTTTCCATCTGTAGCATCTGCTAACTGTTTTTTTAACTTTCTAACCTCTTCAGCAAAAACCAAAGGTGGATAAATACTCAATTTTTCTTCTACTTCTTTTAACAGTGCCTGATCCATATAGGTCGGTTGTTGCAAAATCGGTTTATTTCTCCAGCTATCTAAACTCCAACTACTCATATCAATTACCTTTAGTTTTAAAAATTGTGGTATTATAAGTGATATTGTATTAAAATAAGTTTTGGAACCTGAGCGCAACAGTATAACATGGTCACAGCTGTTATACTGTTGCGCTCAGGTTTAATTTAAGGAATATTTATGGATGTTATATCAGTTGTATTTGTTGGAGGATTGGTTACATATTTCATGTATCTCAATATCAACAAAGTTACTCAAAATTTAGATGATAATAAAAAAGGCAGTTTTGAATCTTATGCTAGTTTTAGTGCTAAGATCCAAGAGTATATAAGAGCTGTTAAAAGAGATCTTGATGATGACATGGAGTGTGAAGATCCTCGCTATTGTAAAAATGAGACTTGTGACTCTAAAAAAGTTACAAAAGAGCTTGTAGACTTGATAAGAAAGTCCTCTTTTTATGAAACCATGCTTGCCAAGAGAAAAGATCCCAAAGATGTAGAAGCAGGTTTGATGGATATCTTAAGTCAGTTTGATGAAATAGTACGAACACAGTGTATAGATGGTGACATGTTAGCTGATGAGTTGCAAGATATGTTGGCTCAAGATTATAAGAGAATAGTTTAGCATAGATGAAAAAAGCACTCTCTTCAAGTGGCGATATTGTTGAGTTTTCAACACTAGAGTCAAAATGCGTCTATTTAGATGATGAACACATGAAGATGGAGTATAAGTATATTAAGTACTGCTCTGAAAAAATGAGCTCTGATCTTATTCGAAGAGGTTGGAGAAGGTTTGGTGATTATTACTCAAGACCCAACTGCAACGCATGTGATAAGTGTCAAAGCCTGCGTATAGATGTAGAGAAGTTTGAGTTTTCAAAATCCATTCGAAAAGTACTTGCAAAAAACAGTGATACAAAAATGATTTTACGAAAACCATCTGTTTCGCTAGAACATCTGAACCTTTATGAAAAATACCACAAACATATGCAGCTGAAAAAAGGTTGGGATTATTATAGCGTTAATGCCGACTCTTATTATGATCTCTATGCAAAGGGATTTTCAACTTTTGGAAGAGAGATACTCTATATTCGAGACAGCAAATTGGTGGGCGTTGATTTGGTTGATTTTTTAGATGATGGGCTTTCAGCAATCTATTTTTATTATGATCCTGAGTATAGTAAATTTTCTTTGGGTAACTACTCTATCTATAAACAGATAGAAATAGCAAAAGAGCGAGAGCTTAAGTGGATTTATTTAGGCTATTATGTTAAAGAGTGTGACTCTTTAAACTACAAGATAAATTATAGTCCTTATCAAATACTTCAAAATAATCCTGAGTTAAACGAGGCTGTTGTCTGGAGTTAAATTCTGCGTTTCTTCTTTTTTCTTTCTAAAAACCGTTGGGATTTCTAAATCATTTGGATCAAGCTCTTCTTTTTTTAGAGTAACTTTCTCTTCAACCTTTTTCTCGTCAATTTTTTCCTCTTTTAGGATTGTCTCTTCTCTATATTTACCAAGACCTTGTAAAATTCTTTTAGCTTCGTCTGCATCTATAGCATCTATCTGCACTAAAGTATATGCCATACCTTCGCAAAAACCTTTAAGGTGTTTTTGTTCCTGACCCTGCTCTTTTTGCTTAAGATCATAAAAGTGACTGACTGCATCGATAAGTGAATTAATAAGCTTTATTTTTGTAATATTGTCCATAATTTGGAGTATAGCAAAATGGCAGTTAAAAAAGTACAACTCAATTCTCAAGCATTTGAGATAAATTATGAAATCCTAAATCCTAAAAATAAAAAAGATTTAATTATCCTACATGGTTGGGGAAGTAATAAAGAGATTATGAAACAAGCTTTTTCAAAGATCTTGCCTCAGTTTCGTCATATTTACATAGATTTGCCTGGTTTTGGAAAAAGTGATAATGACTATATTTTAAATACACAAAGCTATGCATATATAATGGAAGAGTTTTTAAAAAAGATAAATGCCCAAAAAGATATTATCATGGGTCACTCATTTGGTGGAAAAGTTGCGACACTTTTGAAGCCTGAATTATTGATACTTTTAAGTAACTCAGGTATCCCTATCCCTAAACCCTTTTCCATTCGTTTTAAAATTAAACTTTTTAAAATTCTTAAAAATATCGGGGGAAGTGCCTTATCCAAAGCTTTTGCATCTAAAGATGTTGAAGGGATGAGTCAAAACATGTATGAAACTTTCAAGATAGTGGTAAATGAAGACTTTTCTGATATATTTGCCTCACATGAGGGGAACACATTGATTTTTTGGGGAAAAGAGGATAGTGCTACACCACTTTGGAGTGGGGAAAAAGTAGCGGAACTTATTCAAAATAGCACATTTTATCCACTAAAGGGAGATCACTTCTTCTTTTTAAAATATAGTATATTTATAGAAAAGGTAGTTAATGGAAAACTTTAAAATATTTGAACTATTTTCACATTTTGCACTTGTGATGATACTTGGTTGGTATCTTATTACCAATTTACAATGGTATAGCTATAAACTAGAGCGGGTTATCTTTAAACATAAACGCTACTCATGGCATATACTCTACTTTATACTTCCTATCTTTGCCTATTATCTTTCGGGAAAATATTTTTGGATCTATTTTTATCTAGGGCTTTTACCCGCTCTTTTTATGTGGAGCAAGAGAATTGATAAAAAGCTTGTTTTTACGGCTCGTGTAAAGCGGTTTTTTCTTTTTTTAGCAGTCGCCACACTATTTGGAGATGTACTTTGTCTTGTAAGTCAAAAGTGTCATGTGTATGGTCTTTTACTTCCTATTGGTGTTGCTCTTGGAGCTAGTTTTCTATTTGAAAAGATGCTTTTTAATGATTTTAAAAAAAAGGCACAGAAAAAACTTACTTCTATGGATAGTCTTGAAATTGTAGCTATTACCGCAAGTTACGGAAAAACAAGTATTAAAAATTTCCTTCATCAAATAGTTTCGCCTTATATAGACGCTTACATGACGCCAAGAAGTGTGAATACACTAGGTGGACTTGTCAAAGATATCAATGATGATTTACCCTCATCCACAAAACTTTATATCGCAGAAGCTGGTGCAAGGCTCAAAGGTGATATCGATGATATTGCGAAACTTTTAAACCATGACTATGCGATAGTAGGCAGTATCGGGGAGCAACATATTGAGTATTTTAAAACTTTAGAAAATATACGAAATACTAAGATGGAAATCTTAAACTCTAAAAAACTGAAAAAAGCATTTGTTCATAAGAGTGCCCATGTAAAAGCAGAAGCACATGTAGTGATTTTTGGCGATAATATCCAAAATATTTTAGCTACTTTGGATGGCTTAGCATTTGATTTGGAGATTGAAGGAAAGATACATCATTTTGAGTCCCCTCTTTTGGGTGCATTTAATGCAACAAATCTTACAGCTGCAATTTTAATAGCCTATGAATTAGGTGTTAAGATTGAAAATATTCAAAAACAAATCAAAAAATTAAAACAAGTAGATCATCGTTTGCAAAAGATTGAGGCAGGTGGAAAACTTATCATTGATGACAGCTTTAACGGGAACCTTGAGGGGATGGTTAGCTCATATGAGTTGATGGACAGCTACAATGGTAAGAAAGTTATTGTAACACCAGGAGTCATCGAGAGTGATTGTGATACAAATATAAAATTGGCTGAAAAGATTGATGAAGTGTTTGATACGGTCATAATTACAGGAAAAGTAAATGCAAATGTATTGTATGAAAATATCCATAAAGCTAAAAAAATACTTTTGACAGATAAAGATAAACTTGAAGAGACGCTGGCCCAAGAGACAACAGTTGGAGATCTAGTCCTATTTTCTAACGATGCTCCAACATTCATGTGATAAGAAAATACTATAGTTTAAACAAATTTTACCTATAATTCTAAAAGCTAAATTAAAAGGAGGAAATATGGTTAAGAAAATTAAACTTTCACTAGCCGTTAGTGCTGTTGCACTTGCGTTGTTTACGGGTTGTGGATATGACAATGAGGATGAGAATATAGTAGGTGCTGATAAGCTTATAAGTGTTACAGAACTTTTTGATATTGATTCTAGTGCGATGCAAGATACTGTAACTGCACTAGCTCCAGGTAAACCTGCATTTGGTATCAAAGGCTATAGAGTAGTTTATAGTACAAAAAATGAGAGAGGTGAAGATTTAAAAGTTTCTGGACTTATCACTGTTCCAGTTCCTTCACAACTCATTCTTGACGGATTAGCGGCACAAGGTAAATCCTATAGCATGTCAATAGTAAGTAATCAACACGGAACTATATTTCCTGATGTTGAAGCGCCAACAAGTAGTATTATTGCAACTGGAAGACCTACTAGTATCGGTACGCTTTTTTCTTCAGTTGGTGGTTTTGTAACCATTCAACCTGACTTTATAGGCTTTGGTGAGTCTGTGAGTGAAATACACCCTTACCTACTTGAAAAATCATCTGCTAGTACGGTTATTGACATGATTGAAGCAGCTATAAAATTTGGTAATGATAATGCTCTTCCTCTCAATGGACAAGTCTATTTGACAGGTTACTCAGAGGGTGGATATATGACGCTAGCCGCTGCAGAAGAGATTGAGAAAAATCATCCAGAAATTTCATTAAAGGGTGTTGCCCCAATGTCTGGACCATATGACTTGAATCTAACGGGTATGGGTGTATTGAGTGAAACCAACATGACAAGACCTGATTTTATAGGTGGGATTGTTTACTCTTATACTACTGATCTTGATTTAGGATTGGAGAATATAGTAAATCCTACTTATGCTTCAGCAATGGAAGCAGGACTTTATAATGGAGACAAAAATTCAACACAAATACAAGATGAATTAACAACAAGTGTAGCTGACTTTTTTATACCATCTTATCGTATGGATTTTTTAACAAATCCTGAAAACAGTCTTAGAAGTGCATTTATTGAAAATAGCGTGGATGACTACACGCCGACAACTCCTACAAAACTTTATTACTGTTCTGGTGATACGACTATAGATTATCGTATCTCTTTAAGTGCAAGTGCTAAAATGGGAGTTGAGGCTATTGATCTTAATAGTTCATTAGGTCATTCTGAGTGTGCAAAACCAGCGTATGGTGCAGCGTTAACATGGTTTGATGAGTTAAGGAGTAAATAATGAAAAAAATAATATTAATAAGTACAATAGCGAGTTCACTAGTCTTAGCAAGCGGATACAGGCTTCCCGAATCTTCAATAAAATCAACCGCACTTTCAGCGGCTTATGTTGCAAATGCAAATGGTGCAGATAGTACCTATTACAACCCAGCAAATATGGTTTTTACTGAAAACAGACATCAAGTAGAAGGTGCATTAACCTACATCAACTTAGCTGCAACTACTTATACGGATAGTAGACCAACTATGGCAGCACTTTTAAACTCAAAATCTGAAGAGGAACATCTTCTTGTACCTTCAGTGTTTTTCACCTCAAAAGATTATTATGGTATCCGTTATGGTTTTTCAATGAATGCACCTGGTGGACTTACAAAAAGATGGGAAAGTGCTTATGCAAAACTTTTTGCTGAAGAGTTTACACTCAAAATCATAGAGTTAAATCCAACTATAGCTTATAAAGTAAGTAATCAATTTGCTATCGGTGGAGGGCTGCGTATGATTTATAGTGAGGGTGTTATCAAAAGTGATGGTACAACTATAACAGCAGCATCAGGTGGTTTGATTAATAAACCAGCAGGAAGAGAGATGGAAGCAGACACCATTGAATTTGGTTACAATTTAGCTGCAACTTATAAGCCTGTATCTGCACTTACTATAGCTGCAACTTACCGATCCAATATTGATCTGAATGAAGAGGGAAATGCCAAACTCTTTTTATCAGGTACAAAACTCTATGATGGAGGTGCAAGTGTAGAAGTTCCACTACCTGCTGTTGCGGCATTGGCTATTGCTTATGATTTTGGTAAAACTATTGTTGAGATAGAGTATGATAGAACCATGTGGAG